>JAEUUR010000558.1 GCA_016787465.1 Saprospiraceae bacterium
CTCATTGCGCTGAAAACATTTAATGCATTGGTTCAAAAAGAAGAGGGTTGACGAAACGATGGCAAAAGTTTCTTTAATCACGGTCAATTTTAATCAAACAGAATTGACATTCGAGTTGCTCCAAAGCGTACGGTCATTGGCAGGCTCCGATTTGGAAGTGATCGTAGTGGACAATGGCAGTACAGAAAATCCTGCCTCCTTGTTTCAAGCCAAGTACCCATTTGTGCGTTTTATCCGAAGCGAACAAAATCTTGGATTTGCCGGAGGCAATAACCTTGCAATAACGATAGCCACCGGCGATTATCTGTTTTTCGTAAACAACGATACCGAAATCAGCCCCAATTGTATTCAAACGCTGGCGGCATTCCTACAACAAACTCCCAATGCCGGCATGGTAAGCCCGCTGATTTGTTATCACCCATCGGCCAACAGCCCGACAATTATTCAATACGCCGGCATGACTCCTGTGCATCCGTTCACCGGCAGGAACCATACCATAGGTAATGGCGATGTCAACGAAGGTCAGTACACGCAACCTTTTCGCACCGCGTATGCGCATGGCGCAGCTATGATGATTTCCAGAAAAGTACTTGATCGGGTTGGCCCGATGCCGGAAGAATACTTTTTGTATTACGAAGAACTGGATTGGTGTACGCGCATTAAAAAGGCCGGATACGAAATTTGGCTGGAACCCCGTGCAACTATTTGGCACAAAGAAAGCGCAACCCTGAACACCATGGGCGCAACAAAAACCTACTACCTCACCCGTAACCGCATTCGATTTATGCGTAAACATTTCGGCGGCTGGCGTTTCGGTTTTTTTTGTGTCTATTTCGGACTGATTGCAACGCCGAAATACCTCATTACCAGGTTAATAAAGGGCGACTGGAGCAATATCAGCGCTTTTTTTAAAGCCGCTCATTCCAGTTTTGGAGCCGTATGATATATGCCATTTACATCGGACTTTGTTTTCTCACGCTTGCCCAGCTGACTTATCCTTTTTTCAGCATTTTACTGGCGCAGCTTTTTGGGAAAACAAACATGAAAAAAAAGGACAACCATCCTCGTCGGTTCGACTATGCATGTATCATAACAGCCTACAAAAATGCAGCAATTGCAGAACCTTTGGTGCTGTCGCTTTTGCAACAATCTTATTCGAATTTTACCATTTATCTGGTTGCCGATGAGTGTGAAGCGCACCAATTTCAAACCCGTGACGAACGGTTTGTTTTGCTAAAGCCCGAAGAGCCGCTTCGTCTGAAAGCCAAAAGTATCCTGTACGCAACCCGGCATTTTAAACACACACACGATTACATCGTTATTTTCGACGCCGACAACCTGGCTCATCCTGATTTCCTTGAAAAAATAAATGCCTATGCATCGGTAGGGTTTAAAAGTATCCAGGGCCGTCGAACTGCCAAAAACCTGGATACCAATTACGCAGCACTCGACAGCCTGGGAGAACACTATAAAAATTACCTCGAGCGGCAGGCGCCATTCATGCTGGGAGGTTCAGCCGTAATTTCCGGCTCCGGCATGGCAACGGAAACGGCCCTGTATAAGGCATACCTCAACAGCCGGGAAATACAAGAAGGCCAGCACCAGTGGAAAAAGATGTTACAGGAAGACAAAATCCTGCAGAATTTTATCCTTCGGCAGGGAGATCGTATCGCGTATGCGCGTGAGGCGGTAGTGTACGATGAAAAAGTATCCGATGCGCGAGCTGTTGAAACACAGCGAAGCCGCTGGCTGTATTCCTATTTTCAAAATATCCCGAATGCTTTGGGTTTGCTGGTGCGTGGTATTTTATATTTGAATATCAACCAGTTGTATTTTGGTTGGGTCACCATTGTGCTTCCAATGTTCCTGCAAATCGGCTTGGCACTTGTGCTTGCCTTGGCGGGTATTTGGCTTTCACCAGCCTGGACTGCTGCGATGCTCGCCGGTTTGTCTATTTTTGCGCTCGGCGTTTTATGGGCGTTGCACCTCGATGGCGCGCCGGTGGCTGTTTGGAAAGTAGTTTTAAAGACCCCTCTATTTATTTTGCGCCAGTGTATAGGCCTTTTGAAAATGGGGAATCCGAACAAACATTTCAAACACACGGAACACCACAAGAAAATGACCGTCGAAGAAACCATGAAACAAAAAAATTCCAACTAACAATCATCAAAGAACAACCATGCGCATCAAGGCATCCCGGATAACTAACCTGACCGACGCACGGTACTTTGCGGCAAAAGAAGTACAATACCTTGGCTTTAACCTGGAGGAAGGAACAGAACACTACCTCGACCCCATGTACATGAAAGCCATCCGGGAATGGGTGGAGGGCCCGAAAATTGTTGGGGAATTTGCCACCGCTTCGCCGGCTTATGCTGCTGAAGCTGCCGCATTTTTTGGATTGGATGCCGTGCAGATCAATGCAGAGGGAAATCTGAATGCATTGGATCAATTGGCAGGTATAGAAACGATCTTACGCATCGATGGAGGGCTTGAGCCGGCGCTTATAAGGCAAATTATGTCGGGCGCTGCAGCGTTCGTTGATGTGTATCTTTTAGATTTTACCCATGTGCACAACTGGGAGGACAGGCTTTTTAAGGATATAGAAACCTGGAATGAATTGTTTGATTTGCGGCCGACCCTGTTGCAGGCAGATATAGCTATCTTTCGGTTGAGCGATCTTTTCCAACACTTCCGATTGGCGGGGCTCAGCGTAGTGGGTGGGGAAGAAGAACAAGTGGGTGTAAAATCTTTCGACGAGCTGGACGAACTTTTTGAGGTGGTGGTGGAAATTTAAAATGTAAAGGGGAAAATGTAAAATCTAAAGCTTGGAGTCGCCTTTTACATTTTCCCCTTTTACATTTTAAATTTATTTTTTCGCCTGTTGTTGAGCCATAAAATCAGTTGAATTCAACGCCATGAGCTCTTTAAGGGTTTTTTGCATACCGTCGACCGAACCGTCGAGGAAAATGATGTTTCCTTTTCCGTGTTCCGTGAAGTTTTTGATGGCCTCCGTCCACATGGAAAACAGGATCACCGATGTATCCAGGTTGGCCGTTTGCATTTCTTTTGCGGCATGGCTCATACCCCGCGCTACTTCCTCACGGAATTGGGCTACCGCCTGACCGCGCATCCGGGCTGCCTCACGTTCCGCTTCGGCGGCAATTTTGATGGCGTTACCTTCCGCTTCTGCAGCTTTTGTTTTGGTGATCAAAAGAGCCTGGCCTTCGTTCTCGGCAGCAGCCTTCAAGTTGTTGGCAGCTACGATTTTTGACATCGAGCGCATTACTTCTTCATCGAAGGTGATGTCGTTGATCTGCAAGTCGATCAGGTGGTATCCCCAGTCTTCAAGCATATGGTCGATATTGGCTTTTACCGCTTCAGTGATCTCCCGGCGTAGGCTCAGAATTTCCTGTTGTTTTTTGGACGCTACATAGGAACGGATACTGCCTTCAACGGTGCGGCTCAGGGATGCCATCAAATCGCGGTCGCTCACGAAGCGGAATGCAACTTTTTTGACGGTTTCTTCATGGTCGTCCATTACCGAGAACAAGAGCAGCGAAGTGAAATGCACGTTGGCCTGGTCGATGGTAACCGCCTGGAAATTTAGTTCTACAGCACGGTTTTGCACAGAGATTCGTTTAAAAACGACTTCGATAAAAGGTATCCGGACGCTGAGGCCGGGGCGTAAGGTGCGGTTGTATTTTCCGAAAATAGTCGTGATTGCAACAGTTCCCTGCTGCACCGTGAGGATACTCAGAAAAATCAGCACCAGAATAATTGGAATTAAATACATCTTGTATAGGTGTTAGTTTGATTCGATAAGGCAAATGTCGGGGGTAAATGTATGCAAATCAAGTGAAATGCCTTTGTCAGCCTTTTTTCAACGACCAACGTATGGTTTTTAAGGGAAAATTGGAATCCTGAACTCATCATTTTAGGTGCAAAAACCCCATACTATTTCGTACCTTTGCAGTTAATATGAACGACGAAAAAAATCAAATACCAGCCCCACCTGCCAGTGATTACGGGGCCAGCAGTATTACCGCTCTTGAAGGCTTGGAGGCCGTCCGCAAACGGCCCGGGATGTACATTGGAAGCACCGACACCAAAGGCCTGCACCACCTGGTTTGGGAGGTGGTGGATAACTCCATCGACGAACATCTTGCCGGCCATTGCAAGGACATATGGGTAACCATACACCCCAATAATTCAATCACCGTCAAAGACAACGGACGCGGCATTCCAACAGGTATGCACGAAAAATTGCAAAAATCAGCCCTTGAGGTGGTTATGACCGTACTGCACGCGGGTGGTAAATTTGACAAAAACACGTACAAAGTTTCCGGCGGTTTGCACGGAGTAGGTGTTTCATGTGTAAACGCACTGTCTATCCATGTGCGTGCCGAAGTACACCGCGAAGGCAAAATTTTTGAGCAAGAGTACAAACAAGGTAAACCGCAATACGACGTACGTACCATCGGCGACACCGATTACCGCGGCACGATTATTACTTTTTTGCCCGATCCGGAAATTTTTGAAACCGACGAATACAAATTCGATGTGTTGGCGCATCGCCTGCGCGAATTGTCTTTCCTGAACAAAGGTTTGCGTCTGACCCTCACCGACGAACGTGAAAAAGAAGACGGAGTCTATAAAACCGAACACTTCTATTCTGAGGGTGGTCTGCAGGAGTTTGTTCTGTGGATCGACGAAGCCAAACAACGCCTCATCGAAACCCCTATCTACATCACTGCCAACGAAGAAGGTGTGGATGTAGAAGTGGCCATGACATACAACACCTCCTATTCCGAAAACGTGGTGTCGTTCGTTAACAACATCAGCACCCGCGACGGAGGAACGCACGTGGGAGGATTTCGCCGCGCGCTCACACGTGAATTCAAAAAATATGGGGAAGACGGCGGCTTTTTCAAAAAAGTCAATTTCCCGATTTCCGGGGAGGACTTCATGGAAGGGCTCACCGCTATTGTTTCTGTAAAAGTTCCCGAACCACAATTCAAGGGCCAAACGAAAGGCGAACTCGGCAACTCTGAGGTAACAGGTATCGTTTCCCGTTGTGTAGGCGACGCGTTGAAACAGTTCCTCGAAGAAAACCCGAACCAATCGCGCCGCATCATCGAGAAAGTGGTGCTGGCCGCTACTGCACGCAACGCGGCACGTAAAGCCCGGGAAATGGTGCAACGCAAAGGCGCCCTTACCGGCAGCGGATTGCCCGGAAAACTGGCCGATTGCGCCAGCCGGAACCCTGAAGAAAGTGAGATATTCCTCGTCGAGGGCGATTCGGCAGGTGGAACAGCCAAACAAGGCCGCGACCGCCACACACAAGCCATTCTACCCTTGCGTGGTAAAATTCTTAACGTAGAAAAAGCCCTCGAACATAAAATCTACGAAAACGAAGAGATCAAAAACATCTTTACCGCACTGGGTGTAAGTATTTCCGAAAACGATGAAGGCCATCGTGTACTGAATACAGAAAAACTGCGCTACCACAAGATTGTGATCATGTGCGACGCCGACATCGATGGCTCTCACATCACCACCCTGATCCTGACTTTCTTTTTCCGTTACATGCGCGAACTGATTGAAAAGAGTCACATCTACATCGCACAACCGCCTTTGTATTTGGTGAAAAAGGGTAAAAACCAACGCTACTGCTGGAACGATAAACAGCGTAAGGAAGCCCAACTGGAATTTTCAGGCGGCAAAGAAGACGACGATAGTGTAAAAGTACAGCGATACAAAGGTCTTGGAGAAATGAACGCAGAACAACTCTGGGAAACCACCATGGATCCTACCATGCGATTACTTAAAGTGGCCACCATCGATGATGGCGCTGAAGCCGACCGGATGTTTGCCATGCTCATGGGCGATGAAGTGCCGCCACGCCGCGCATTCATCGAAGCCAATGCAAAATACGCGAGAATCGACGTGTAACATTGTCACGCAAAGGCGCAAAGACGCAAAGGAAGGCTTCGCCTTCTTTTTGGAAAGCTTCGCTTTCCGAAGATAGAACCTCAAAAATCTTTGCGCCTTTGCGTCTTTGCGAGACGTCTTTGCGAGACGTTTTGCGTGATATTTTACAGTCCGAATGCTTTTTTGACGTTGTCTACAGCGTCGAGTTTTTCCCAGGTGAAAGTTTCCACTTCCATTTCTTTGGCACTGCCGTTCAGGCCAATCATCACCTTTTTCTTGTGGGGCGTCCGGCCGAAGTGACCGTATGCCGCAGATTCAGAATAGATCGGATTTTTCAGGCCGAAGCGGCGAACGATTGCTGCAGGGCGCAAATCAAAAATATCGGACAATTTCTGAGCAATTTCACCGTCGGTCAAACCTTTTACTTTACAGGTTCCGTAAGTGTTGACGTACAAACCAACCGGTTTGGCTACGCCAATGGCGTAAGCAACCTGAACCAAGGCCTGACTGCATAACCCGCTGGCTACCAGGTTTTTGGCTATGTGGCGGGTGGCGTACGCTGCCGAGCGATCCACCTTTGAAGGATCTTTTCCGGAGAAAGCGCCGCCGCCGTGCGCGCCTTTGCCGCCATAGGTATCAACAATGATCTTACGGCCGGTGAGGCCGGTATCGCCGTGCGGACCGCCGATCACGAACTTGCCGGTTGGGTTGATGAAATATTTGACGTCGGAGGTGAAAAGGCGGGCGAGTTTCGAAGGCAGGTGTTTTTTTACCCGTGGAATCAGGACTTTTTGAACATCCGAGGCAATTTTAGCCAACATCTTGTTGTCTTCATCAAAATCATCGTGCTGGGTGGAAATCACGATGGTATCGATCTTTTTAGGCACGTGTTTGTCGGTATACTCGATCGTTACCTGGCTCTTAGCATCGGGGCGCAGGTATTTCATTTGTTTGCCTTCTTTGCGAATAGCTGCCAGTTCGCGCAACAACAGGTGCGCAAGGTCGAGTGCGAGCGGCATATAGTTGTCCGTTTCGTTGGTGGCATAACCGAACATCATGCCCTGGTCGCCAGCGCCCTGGTCATCCTCTTTTTTACCAACATCGACCCCTTGGGCAATATCGGCGCTTTGTTCGTGAATGGCCGAAATGATGCCGCAGGACTTGGCTTCAAACTGGTATTCCGCTTTGTTATATCCGATCCGGGCGATAGCCTGACGGGCTGTTTCCTGCACATCGACATAAGCGACAGAGCGTACTTCGCCGGCCACAACCACCAAACCGGTGGTTACAAGGGTTTCGCAAGCTACCTTTGCGTTGGGATCCTGACGGAGAAACTCATCGAGGATGGCGTCGCTGATTTGATCTGCTACTTTGTCTGGATGCCCTTCAGAGACGGATTCGGAGGTGAATAAATATGCCATATTTGTTGTTTGTTGTTCGCTATTTGTTGTTGCTTGGTTTTGGTAATTAGTGGATTGAAATTCCACCCAACCCATTCACTGGCAATATCAGCTTGTTGTATTGACGAATATCATGTTCGAAATCCAACATATTCCAATTACCCTGCCGAATTTTGCGGCGCAAAGGTAGGGTTTCCCTGAATATTATACCCGGAATAAATAGAATTGATCAATCTGGACACCTTGCAAACGATCAACCACCACTCCCAGCTGAACCATTAAACAAACAACAACCATGAACATCGCCGACCTTCGCCAGAATTATGCCATGCACACCCTGTCGGAACATGAAGTATCCGCCGACCCGGTTGCACAATTCCGCCTGTGGTTCCAGGAAGCTCTCAACAGCCAACTTCCGGAGCCCAATGCATTTACCCTAGCCACGGCTTCGGCCGACGGCAAACCTAGCGCCCGGACAGTTTTATTAAAGGAATTCAACGATCGGGGTTTTGTTTTTTACACCAATTACAGCAGCCGGAAAGGTGATGAACTGAACGACAATCCACACGCAGCCATCCTGTTCACCTGGCTCGAATTACAACGACAAATTCGGATTGAGGGCGCGGTTGAAAAAGTGTCGGAAGCCGAATCGTTCGAATACTTCCAAAGCCGGCCCAGGGAAAGTCAGGTAGGCGCATGGGCAAGCCCGCAAAGCACCCTTATCGACGGACGGCAGGTGCTGGAAACAAACCAGGCGAAAATTGAAACGCAATTTGCCGGCGCACCAGTGCTTCCTTTACCCCCATTTTGGGGCGGATACCGCCTCAAGCCAGTGTGGTTTGAGTTTTGGCAAGGCCGAGAAAGTCGCCTGCACGACCGTGTGATTTACGACCTGACACCTGAAGGGTGGAAAACCGGCCGCCTGGCACCTTGAAATTTAATGATGAATGATGAATATATTGAGGTAGATTTGTTGTTGAGCACTTGTTTAAAAATTAATTATGATTTTTAAATATTCATCATTCATCATTCATCATTCATCATTCATCATTCATCATTCATCATTCATCATTCATCATTCATCATTCATCATTCATCATTCATCATTCATCATTCATCATT
>JAEUUR010000564.1 GCA_016787465.1 Saprospiraceae bacterium
AAGTCGGCATTTTCCAGAAAAAAGGTGCGCTTCTCGGGGAGTTGCACATCGAACCGTGTGAGGTTGATTACCTGTTGATCTATTTCAACCTGCGAAAAATCCGGGTTAAGCGTTACGTCAAGATTCATCCCGGAGCCGATTCCTATTTTTGCATCGAGGCCTGCAGCGGCACTAGATTTCCAAGCGTTTCCTTCTTCGTAATCTTTTGACAAAGAAGCATTTGCATAAGGAATGATGTTATAATTGCCTTTTACCTTTTTAGGACTTTGTTCCCAGTGTAATGCGCCGGTCCAACCAAGGTCAATGCCATCAATTTGAAACGGCACGCGCGCCCACATGGAATAGATGCCATTGCCAAGGTCGTTGCGGACAAAGTTGATCCCCCAGGTATCATTCCCTTCTTTAAACCGAAGGATGCGCAAAGGAATAGCGAATTCAATGGTGTATTTGTCGGGATAGTTTCTGACTTCCGACAACCAGATATTGTCCCAATTCGTGTCCATGTCATCATTGCCGGTAGCAATTAATCCTTCCGTTTGGACGCCGGCTACATTGACGCCAAAAAAATAGCCATTGTTGGCAGTGTTGGTAGGGTCGAGGATGACGGCAAAACCATCGGAATCCCAATAACCCACATCGCGTTTGAGGCTGTTGATGACATTACCAGGCGTGCTGTCAAAACAAACAGCACTTACGTACAAAAATTTTTCATCGTAGGTGCATCGCACTTCCGTTTGAGCAGGTGCGGGGCCTCCGTCGCGGGGCCATTTCATCAGAAACGGCTTGGTTACTTCTGCCGATTGCCAAACGGCCTCTGAAAGATCGCCATCCACTTTTATTGGCGTTGTTGTGCGGGAAACATGCAGTGAAAATTCGGTTTGTTGTTCCGTTCTGTTGTTTTGAGCCAAACTGAAAAATGGGATTAGGGCCAGAAAGTAGGGTAGAGGTCTAAGCACGATTTTCAAACATTTATTTTTAAAAACTGAACAAAAATAAACAAAATGTCAGCAATGGCTTAATTTTGTCGGCAAATCGGGGATATATGGATCCAAATATCTTACTCCTTCTTTGCGGTTTGTTGGTGGTCGTACTGGTCATCGTGGTCATGCGTCAACAAGGCACAGGGGGCATTCAGTTCCAGGACAAAGAAAATTTTGTTCCGAAAGCCTTGTATGAGGCCAGTGCATCTCAAAATGATATACTGAAAACTGAAATTTCTCAGAAGGAAGAAGAATTGCGCAGCGCCTTGGCACAACTAGCGGCACGGGAGCAACAAATTTTCCACCTGGATCAAGCCTTGCTCAACCAAAAACAGGAAACGGAACAGTTGCAGCAACGTTTTAAAACTGAATTTGAAAACATTGCCAACCGCCTGCTGGAGGAAAAATCGCAAAAGTTTACGGAACAGAATGAACGTAACCTGCACGGCATTTTAACTCCCTTAAAAGAAAAAATTCGGGAATTTGAAGAAAATGTCGATCGGAAATTCATGGAAGAAACCCGTGAAAAAGCTTCCCTCAAAGAAGAGTTGAAACAATTGCAGGGGCTGAACCAACAACTCAGCCTGGATGCACACAACCTGGCAACTGCACTCAAAGGGCAAAACAAAGTGCAAGGCGACTGGGGCGAGTTCCAACTTGAAACCCTGTTGGAAAAATCAGGCTTGCAAAAAGGCGTGCATTTTTTCGCGCAGTCTACATTCCGCGACGAAGAAGGGGCGGCAAAACGACCGGATTTTATCATTCATTTACCGGATAACAAACAATTGATCGTCGATTCTAAAGTGTCTTTGTCGGCATTTGAACGGTATTTTAACGCCAATGATCCCCAACAACGCGATCAGGCACTGCGCGCGCATGTAAGCAGTATCCGCGGTCACGTTGACAACCTCAGCCGAACCAACTACCAGATGTTGTATCAACTCAACAGCCCTGATTATTTGTTGTTGTTTATTCCCCTCGATGGCGCGCTGGCTGCCGCATCACAAGCTGACCCGCAGTTGTATACCGATGCTTTGGAACGCAACATTGTACTGGTCAGCACAAGCACCTTACTTGCTACGGTGAGAACGGTGGCACATTTGTGGAAACAAGAAAAACAGTCGAAATCCGTACTTGAAATTGCCCGGCAAAGCGGGCTTCTATACGATAAGTTTGTCGCATTCGTTGAAGACCTCCGCACCATTGGCGCCAGGCTCGATCATGCCCGAGGCGCTTACGACGATGCCATGAACAAACTCACCAATGCTTCGCGTCCAGGCGACACATTAATAGGCAAGGCTCAGAAAATCAAGGAATTAGGCGCCAGGACAACCAAGTCGTTGCCCATTGAGCTCATAGATGATCCGGAAAATTAACCCGCAATTCACTGTTTAAATACCCGCGCAGCTTCGACGGCCTTTTGCCATCCCCGATATAACGATTCTGATTCAGAAGCGGGCATTTCCGGATGAAAGGCGCGATCTAATTGCCAATTTCCGGCGATATCTTGTTTGTCGGCCCAATAACCAACTGCCAATCCGGCGAGATAGGCCGCGCCAAGGGCTGTGGTTTCCTGCACGACCGGCCTTTCAACATTCACCCCAAGCATGTCGCTTTGAAATTGCATAAGGAAGTTATTGCGTACCATTCCTCCATCAACACGCAAGCCTTTCAGTTTGATACCGGAGTCCTTTTCCATGACCGAAAGTACGTCCCTGGTTTGGTAAGCCACACTTTCGAGTGTTGCGCGGATGAGGTGGCTCCTTGAACTGCCACGTGTTAGGCCGAAAATAGCGCCACGTACCTCTGAATCCCAGTAAGGCGTACCTAACCCAACAAAAGCCGGTACAAAATAGACGCCTTCTGACGATGAAATACTCCTTGCGTGATTTTCTGTTTCAGCGGCATCCGCAAATAACTCTACGGTATCGCGCATCCATTTTACCGCAGAACCGGCCACGAAAATGGAGCCTTCGAGTGCATATTCCACCGCCCCATTGATTCCCCAGGCAATGGTGGTTAGTAAGCCGTTGGGCGAAGCCACGGCCTCGCTGCCGGTGTTCATCAACATAAAACAACCGGTGCCATAGGTGTTTTTAGCCATACCTTCGGTAAAACATCCCTGCCCAAACAAAGCCGCCTGTTGATCTCCTGCAATTCCGGCAACCGGAATTCCCTCAGCTCCGAGCAAGGATTTTTTTGCATGCCCATAAATGGCGGATGAATCCATGACTACCGGCATCATTGACGGCGGAATATCCAGTGCGGTGAGCAACTCCGCATCCCACATTTTTTCCCGGATATTGTACACCATTGTTCGGGAGGCATTGGTGTAATCGGTAGCATGGGTACGCTCTTCAGTCAAATTCCAAAGCAGCCAGGTGTCGATGGTGCCGAACAGCAAATTACCTTCCCGCGCTGCTTCCTGAGCGCCAGCCACGTGATCCAGGATCCATTTGATTTTGGTACCGGAGAAATAGGCGTCGATCAGAAGGCCGGTTTTATAACGTACCTCTGGATCAAGTCCTTTGGCTTTCAGCGCTTCACAGATATCAACGGTTTGGCGGCTTTGCCACACGATGGCGTTGTAAACCGGTTTTCCGGTGCGTTTATCCCATACTACGGTTGTTTCACGCTGATTGGTGATGCCAATGGCTGCAATATTTCGAGCGCCCACTTTTTTGACAACGGCGCTTACGGTATCTCTGACGGTATCCCAAATTTCCAACGGGTTGTGTTCCACCCAACCGGGTTTAGGAAAAAACTGGGTTATTTCCTGTTGTTCAACGGCAATGGTGTTGCCTTTTTTATCAAAAACTATAGCACGGGTAGAAGTGGTTCCCTGGTCGATAGCTAAAATATAATTCATCCTTTATGGTTAATTTCGATTACAAAAATTAAACAAACAACATTTTGTATGCCATTGCTCCACATATGCCGCCGGCAATAGGCCCTACAACTGGTATCCATGCATAAGCCCAATCTGAGTGGCCTTTTCCTGGAATTGGCAAGATGGCGTGCGCGATTCGTGGCCCAAGGTCGCGAGCCGGATTAATCGCGTAGCCAGTGGTACCGCCCAATGAAATACCAATGGATAATATTAACGCACCTACCACCATTGGGTTTAGGCCATCTGCAAATCGATTGGAACCGATAGCGCAAAGTCCGAATAACAACACAAAGGTGGCAATGAACTCACTCAACAAATTAAATGGTGTATGGCGTATGGCCGGTGCATTGCAAAAAACAGCGAGTTTAGCAGTCTGGTCTTCAGTATTTTGCCAGTGTGGGTAGTAATGAAAAAATACGAGGGTTGCGCCTAAAATCGCTCCAAGCATCTGCCCAAGAATATAAACATTCACCATGTCTGGTGTGAAATGTTCCGACCACTGCCCCGTTGCTGCCAAGGCCAGCGTAACCGCTGGATTGAGGTGCGCTCCGCTAAACTGCCCAACGGCATACACGGCAAAAGTGACGGCCAGTGCCCATCCAAAAGTGATGACGAGCCAGCCTGCGTTTTCATTTTTAGTGCCCCGAAGTACAACGCCAGCTACGACGCCGTCGCCCAAGAGGATGAGCAATGCA
>JAEUUR010000580.1 GCA_016787465.1 Saprospiraceae bacterium
TCAGGAGGCGTTAGTGCAAATTCGGGCTTGCGTGAAGGGTTGGAGGTGATGGGAAAGAAGGAAGGATGGAATACCTACATACCTGCTTTTCAGTTTTGTACCGATAACGCAGGAATGATTGGCGTAACGGCATATTACAAATACCTGGCAGGCCAATTTTGCGGTCAGGATGCTGCGCCATATGCGCGCAGGTAAGTCAATCAGGGTTAAACTCAGGAATAGGTACTTTTTTAATTCCTTTGTTTGCTGATATTCCATGTTGAATGATTTGTCCCACCGAACGATCTTCTATCTGAGGCTTTCGGATTTGTTCCAACAATTGATGAACAGTCATTTCAGCTATTTGGTGGTCGAAAAAACCGAAGCCGCAGTATTGCCCATCCAATACACAAATTACAGCAGATTCATCGGCGGTGCGCCCGCGGTCGATCAGCACATAGCTTCCAGTCAACCTTTTGTCCAATACTTTCATGGCATCTTCGACACGGAGATTGTAGTCTTCAACAGGTTCTTCTCCGATGCAGGCGCCATGGCACTGTTTTATGGAATAATGAAAGCAGGCTCGTTCTGATGCATCGAGGTGGCACAACCGATAACACAATTCCAATTGCCTAACCACACTTTGTAAATGGTTTCGGGCATGGTCAATTTTTGGATATTCGGCTACCAGTTCCATTTTTTGTTTGTTTTTGGTGCTGGTTTTTCCGAATGCCAACCGGCGGTATCCGTTGGTGTCGGTGTAGGTATAAATGGCGCCGCCAAAGTTTCTAGCCCTTAACGCACGGTTAATTCTGGGTTGCAGGCGCTTAATTTCCGCGCTTTCGTGCAACAATGCAATTAATTCGCTGCCCAGCACTTCCCAACTTAAATCGACAACCCCCTGGCGTATCTTTTCTCCTTTGGGCGTCATGTCGGAAAAATGTTCAAACAGGCGCTTTCTGATATTCAGGCTTTTCCCAACATAAATCACGTTACCCTGATCGTCGTGCAGGTAATACACGCCGCACGCCTCAGGCGCCTCATGAAGCCGTTCCATACTCAGGCCTGGGGGGAGTTTGGTTTCTTTTACACCTTGGTTCACCAGGTTCCGGATTTCGCCTTTCCCGTTTTGTTCGGCAAGAATCAATTCAAACAATCGGGTTGTAGCAAGGGTGTCGTCGAGGGCCCGGTGGCTCTTATCCGCATGAATTTGAAAATGACGTTTTAGGTTTGTCAGGCTGTAACTAGGAAGGCCGGGGAATACTTTTCTGGAAAGCCGGACGGTACAAAGCTGCCTTCGGTTAAACTCAAAACCCAGCCGGGCGAATTCCTCCTTGACAAAGGAATAGTCAAATGAAACATTGTGCGCAACAAAGATGCAACCTTCCGTTAATTGAACGATTTGTTTAGCCACTTCAAAAAAACGGGGCGCATTCGCTACCATTTCATCGGTAATGCCTGTTATTTGCGTAATGTTCCAGGGAATACTTCGTTCAGGGTTGATCAGGGTTGAAAAGGTATCAACAACTTTTTCACCGTCGTGCAAGACAACGGCAATTTCCGTAATTCTTTCATGCCGGGCTACACCGCCGGTCGTTTCAATGTCAATAATTGCAAACAAAACATTTAATGGTTTGGGCAAATTTACAAAAAACACGATTTGTTTGAAAATATTTATTTCTGTGCTGGGGCTTTTCGCAACAATTGCTCAAATAAATGCTCAAACCGAATCAGCCGTGGTTGTGGGTGCAGAACGAATTGAGGCCTATTTCCCTTTTTTAAAAGATAAACAAGTCGGTTTTGTAGTCAACCATACTTCCTTGGTGGGACGCCGCCACCTGGTTGATACCCTGCACGACCTTGGTGTATGTGTAGCAAAAATTTTTGCACCGGAACACGGTTTCAGGGGGGAAGTCGATGCGGGCGAAGAGATTGTTGACGGCATAGATCGCCGGACGGACGCTTCGATCTACTCTTTATACGGACGCAGAAAAAAACCGAACTTCCAGGATTTAGAAGGATTGGATGTCGTCGTATTTGATATTCAGGATGTAGGTACGCGATTTTACACCTACATCAGCACCATGTATTATGTAATGGAAGCATGCGCTGAAAATGGCGTCGCTTTTTTGGTACTCGACAGGCCAAATCCAAACGGGCATTTAATAGATGGGCCTGTTTTGGATATGCGCTTTTCATCTTTTGTAGGGGTCGCGCCGTTGCCGGTCGCGCATGGTTGTACGGTAGGCGAACTGGCTGGTTTGTTTAAAGGCGAATGTTGGATCAACAAAGGAAGCGACTTGAAACTACATATTGTGCCATGCCTCCATTATCATCATCATCGACCCTATGAACTGCCGGTAAAACCCTCCCCCAATTTACCATCCTTGCGGGCTGTTTTGCTTTATCCTTCCTTGTGTTTGTTCGAAGGAAGCACCTGCAGTGTAGGAAGAGGAACAGACTGGCCTTTTGAGGTAGTTGGGCATCCGGATTTCGGGTGCAATTCTTTCACTTTTATTCCCCAACGAAATGCAGGCAATAAAAATCCCTTACACGAAAATTGGGTGTGCAAAGGCTGGGATTTCAGGCAAGTTTCATTGGATAGTTTATACCAGAGTTCAACCATCCGGCTCGATTGGCTGCTCGATTTTTATGAAAAATTCCCAAACAAACCTGTGTTTTTCAGAACTGATAAATACCTGGATTTACTGGCAGGTACCGATCAATTACGGAAACAAATATCGGACGGATGCTCAGAAGCGGAAATCAGGTACACCTGGGCAAACGACCTCCTTGCATTCAAGGCAATACGATCAAATTATTTGTTATATCCGTAACTCCGTTTATCTCACCACCGTCACATCCCCCTTGTAAATTTTTTCGACACCGTCGATAAATTTCACGGAAGCCACGTATACATACACACCCGGCGGTACACTTTCGCCTCTAAATTGTCCACTCCACCCTTGCGTGGGGTCGTTAGGCTGGAAGTTTTTTGCTTCAAACATTTGTTCTCCCCAACGGTCAAATATTTTGAAATACAATACCTCTTCCACGCCGCGGCCGCCAAAAACGGTTGCAACATCATTAAAAGTCAGGCTGCCGGGCCGAATCACGTTCGGTATAAACACCTGCTCCGGTTTTTCAACTAAAATTTTTACACGGTCGGTGGTGGAACAGCCGTTGGTGTCGATAGCTGAAAAACTTACATAAAGCGACTTTAAAGGTAGGAATTCTTGAAGCAAGGTGTCGCGATGGAGCGTATCCATTAAAGGACTCCACTGCACGGAAGCGAGGCTTTCAAAAGGGGCTTCCAACTGTGGATCTAAACGAACGGAATCACCCAAAATAACGGAAATCTCTCCTCCCAGATCAGCGGTGAGTTGGGGAGGCTCTGCAATAATCAGCGTATCGCTCGTCCATTCGCAACCGGCCGCATCCTGCAGAGAAATGACGTAGGCGCCGGGCGCCAGATCGGTAAAGGACTGATTCAAACTAAATGGTTCGTCATTCAGTGAAATCAACACAGGCGGGTGATCACTGGAAATGGAATCAATAGTGATGGAGCCGTTTGTTTCACCAAAGCAACGCACATTTTGGGTTGAAATTCTTTCCGCCACCGGTATGTCGTCGTCCAATACCACCACTACTTCATCTGTATCGGT
>JAEUUR010000042.1 GCA_016787465.1 Saprospiraceae bacterium
AAAACATCGATATCAACGTACATCCAACCAAACAGGAAATTAAATTTGACGACGAGCGCCTCGTTTATAATTACCTCAAAGTGACCGTACGACATGCCCTCGGGGCGCATAATATCACACCAACCCTTGACTTCGACCAGGAGCCGGCATTCCAGGCAACCCCATCCAAGGTGCCCGTCATCAGGCCCGAAGCGGCAGAGCCACAGCGCGTGAGCGATCACCGGCCCAGCCGCCCAACCACCCCGGAAACCAATACCAGGCATCAGGATAACCTGCGCAACTGGCAACGCCTGTATGAAGGCATGGGTATTCCGATCAAAGGGATGATGGAACCGGAAGAAGTGACCAACCCCTTTGAACCGCCTGTAATTGCGCCGCAAGCCAGTGTGGAGGTATTGGAAATGGACGACGAAAAAGAACGTTTCACCAAAATTCAGAAAGACCCATACCAAATCCATGGTCAGTATATCGTAAACCACATCAAATCCGGGTTTGTACTCATTGATCAACAAGCTGCCAGCGAACGTATTTTGTACGAACGATACCAGGAAGCGCTCAACAACCAACCCATTGCCACCCAAAAAATGCTGTTTCCCAAAACACTGGAGTTCCCACCGGCAGATGCCGCCTTGTTGCGGGAGATTGTACAAGAAGTAAATACGTTGGGCTTTGAAATTGCAGAGTTCGGCGGAAATACGTTTGTGGTTCATGGAATTCCAGCCAACTTGGGCGGCCATGTACACGAAGAAGTACTGCTGGAAAAAGTGCTTGAGCAATATAAAAACAATTTCCAGATGGAACTTAGCACCGGCGATAAGCTGGCCCGAGCTATGGCCCGCAATGCTTCTTTAAGCAAGGGCCAGGTGCTAAGCGTTCCTGAAATGAGAGAACTGATTGATCAACTGTTTGCTTGCGCGATGCCATTTTCATGCCCCTCCGGCAAAAAATGTTTTGTTCAATACGACCTTGACGATGTACGAAAATGGTTTGAAACCTAATCAATTTAGAGTGGGTGTAGGTGTGCGAATCGATGTACTGTGCTAACTAAAACAACATTTAAACAACGAACATGTCAGCATTCCAGGTAAACACCCCCTTTCAAGGCGTGGTAAAACACTTAATCATCATCAACGTCCTGATGTTCATAGGTACGCACGTGTTGCTGGGGCAGGATGTGTTTGATTATGAACGGTTCGATTATATCACCCTTGGCCGAATGCAATTGGCGGCATTTTTACCTGGATCCGCTCATTTTGAGCCTTTCCAGATTTTTACCCATATGTTTATGCACGGCGACATCGGGCACTTGTTGTTCAACATGTTGTCGATTTATTGGTTCGGCACCATGGTGGAAATGATTTGGGGCCCCAAACGCTTTTTATTCTTTTATCTGTTTTGTGGCGTAGGCGCTTATATCTTACAAAACGGGGTTCAGTGGTGGGAATTGAGTAAAGAGGGTTTTGACCCAACCATGTGGAACGGATGTTCATTGGGTGCTTCGGGCGCAGTTTTTGGCATTCTGGTTGCGTATGCTTTGCATTTCCCGAATATGGAAATCCGCCTGTTATTTCCACCAATAGCCATGCGGGCTAAATATTTTGTTCCGATCATTGCTGTGTTGGAATTGGTGTATGGCGTTAGCGGCATTCAGTCAGGCATTGCGCATTTTGCCCACCTGGGCGGCGCATTGTTCGGCTATTTGTTGATCCTTTATTGGTCGGGAGGAAGAATCAGAAACTACTAAATTATTCAATGAATTGAGTTTTATAAATTGATTTTCAAATACTTTGCGAACTTCGCGGGCATTGCAACGAATTTTACGAGTCTATGGCTCTTTTTAACTCCATTTGGGACGATCTGAAGTATTCGCTTCGCACCGGCAGTATGATTACCAAGCTGATGGTTGTCAACTTCTCCGTGTTTGTGCTGGTTACGCTTGTCCACTTGATTATGGGAGGCTTCACCTGGAACCAACCTGACATGCAAGGCGCTTTTGACGACGTATTACATTATGTTTGTATTCCCGGCGACCTGAACCGGCTTGTGATACAACCCTGGTCGCTCATCACACATATGTTCCTGCATAGCGCGCTCTGGCACCTGGTAGGCAATTTGATTTCGCTCAATATCTTTGGAAACATTGTCGGCGATTTGATCGGCGACAGAAGGGTATTACCTATCTATTTGTTGGGAGGTTTGGCAGGAGGTGTTTTTTATCTGATTTCGGCACAAATCGGCATCCTTGACACCAGTCGTTTTGCACTCGGCGCCTCCGGCGCTGTTATGGCGCTTGGTGGCGCGGCACTCCTGTTAGCGCCCGACTACCGGGTTGGCCTCTTGTTTTTAGGAACGGTAAAGGTAAAATACATTGTTCTGGTTTTGGTTTTGCTCGATTTAACCGCCATTGCCGGCAAATATGATTCGGGCGGCCCGATCGCTCACATTGCCGGTTTTGTATTGGGCTGTTTGTTTGTTTACCAATTGCGCGACGGCAAAGACTGGTCGGAACCGGTCAATAAAATACTAAAACGAATAGGTGCTGTCTTCTCCGGAAGGCCATCCATCAAGTCGAATTCCAAAAAGAAAAAAGCAGGCCCCATGAAAGTGACCTTTGTCGGCAACAAAGGAAACCATGCAAGCGATCAAGCATCTGCTCAAAGCTTCCAGGAAAAACTCGACAGCATCCTGGATAAAATCAAAATGAGCGGTTATGAAAGCCTGACACAGGAAGAAAAAGATTTCCTCTACGAGGCAAGCCAGAAATAACCAACCCCCATACCCTGATGAATCATTTGTTGCGATATGCCGGACAAATATTAAGCGCTGGAGTGGTGTTGCTCACTGTATTGTCCTATGTCAGCCCCAAAATAAACCCCTCCTCTTTTTCCTGGCTGGCTTTTTTCGGAACTGCTTACCCCTGGCTCTTGATATTCAATGTCGTTTTGATGCTGATCTGGGCTTGGAGAATGAACCGATTTGCCCTGTATCACCTTGGCATTATCCTGTTCGGCTGGCAATATTTTACCGGCTTTTTTGGCATCGACTTTGGAAAGGACAAAATACCGGAAAGCGCCATCACAGTGGCAACACACAACCTGGGCGGTATATATCTTGGAAAAAACCCAACAGATGACTGGCGCGACAAAAGGGTGGCTGCTTATGCGCAATTCTTGCAGGAAAACGGTTTCCCGGATATCCTTTGTACCCAGGAAACAAGTGGAAAATTCTACCGCGCTTTAGCCGACAAATTGGGATACCGTCATACGTTCAACCTCAAAAAAGGCACCGTAATTTTGAGCCGTTTCCCCATTGAAGCAGGCGGAGAAGTGCCCTTTGAAAAAACATCCAACTCCATTTTATGGGCAGATATCCGAATCTCGAAAAACCGCCTGGTGCGTGTATACAATGTACACCTTCAATCCAACCGGGTAACACAAACCACCAGAAAAGTGTTGGAAAAGGGCGACCTGGATGAAGGAGAAACCTGGCAAGATATCGGTTTTGTGCTCGACCGGGTGGGAAATGCCACTGCACTTCGCGCCGAACAAGCCCAAAAGCTGCGCCAGCACATCGATGCCTGTAAATCGCCGGTCATCCTTTGCGGCGATTTTAATGATACACCCAATTCTTATGTGTACCAATTATTGGCAAAAGGGTTTACCGACACCTTTCAGGAAAAAGGATTAGGCCCCGGCACAACATTTGCCGGAGCCTTACCCCTTTTACGTATCGACTATGTATTGACCGAAAAAAGTATCACTTCCTTTTCCTGCAAAGTTGAGCGCAGTCCTGTTTTTTCCGATCACTATCCTGTATTCACAAGCCTTGGCTTCTGAATGTTTACAAGATCGATCTGTTGCAGCGTAATTCTTCGATCAAATTAGGCTTGATCCGTTCAGCAGCCTGTACGATCATATCCTCGTCGCGGGGGAATGGCGCCGGTTGGCTACCAATTCGTTGGCGCGACTCCTGGCTTAAAGCCCGTTCATCACCTCTGAAGGTAGCGGCATAGTGTTCGAACAGGATTTCGGTTCCTAATTCACGGGTATCGATCAATTGGTTGCTGTGCAAATCAATAATTTCAACGTAACCGATCAACCTGGCCGCTTTGGTCTGATGCACCTCCAGCACCTGAGCTCGAACGGTGGCATATTTAGTGCGTTTGATGTCGTTGCCGAGGGTATCTTTCATAACGTTTCCTCGTTTATCCAGCACATATTCCCAACCATCTTCAATTCGTTTTTCATCTTCATACTGGCGTTCATTTACACGCTCTGGGCTTAGGTCGATATCCTTGACTTTGAAAACCGCTTTATAATCGAATTGTTCGCCGGGGCGGGAGTCAAGGAAATATTCCTTCCATTCAGTATCTAAATCTCGTTTGCTCATCGCCAGCAATCGGTCGGTAAATTCGCGGGGTAAGGAGCGCCCGGTTTGGTTTTTGATCTCCACCAACACATACGAGGTGCCTAAATCTCTGGCTTTTTTCAACAATTCGGTTTTATCACGATAATCACGGTAATACCGACGACCGAGCTCCAGCAGCATCGAAGAAGCTTTCCGTGCGGCCAGCTTGTCTCCTTTTTCGCCTTTGGAAATCAAGTCTTGTGCCTGTGTGTATAAATATTCGGCAGCTTTGGCGCGACTTTCACTTTCCAAACGACCGATTTCAAGGAAGCTGAATTTGGCTTCATAACCGTTTTTTGCACGCAAGGGCGCCAGTGGGCGAACTTTATCCTGGCGACTTCTCATTTTGAGATGAATTTCGTTGACAGTTTCCCAGTTCCAGGGATGTTTTTCAGGGTTCAATCCGGCAATTGTTTCCAAATCCCGCTCCTGCGCTTTCTTGAAGGCAACTTCTAGCCCTTGAACATATTCGAGTTGTTTTTTCTCCTTGCCACGAAGCTTGCGTACGCACAGATCGATGGCGCTGTCATAATCGCCGCTTTCGGTGAATTTTTTGGCGGTTTCACAACTGCTGACAAGAAAGGTAAAAAGCAGTGCGCTGGCGAGAACTTGGAAGCCGGTTTTCATAATTCAGATTTTAGATTTTTCGCAATCAGGCGTTGATGCCTGTATATTGTTTGATGACCGAAAGGTGCGGTAGTTCGAATCTACGTTTCTTTTAAATGCTGTTACAGTTTTATGAAAATTTGTTAAAATATCAAACAAATATTGAAGGTTTGTAAACGACTTTCAAAGCGACACCGCCATTTTTTTTAAAAAGCAGAAATGCACTTCAATTTTCCTGGCTTGAAATCAAAAATTTGAAAGAAGTTTGTTCCCGTCAATCATTTAAACTCAGGTAAAAGTAGCAAGCAACATGACAACGATCAAAGGCCCGGCCATTTTTCTAGCCCAATTCATGGGCGATCACGCACCATTTAACAACCTGGAAAGTATTTGCCGTTGGGCAGCTTCGCTGGGATATGTCGGCGTTCAAATACCTACGTGGGACAGTCGCCTGATCGACCTTGAAAAAGCGGCCGAAAGCAAAGCTTATTGCGACGATCTGCGTGGGCGTGTGGAAGCTTGCGGCGTTCAGATAACAGAGTTATCTACCCACCTGCAAGGACAATTGGTGGCCGTTCATCCGGCTTACGATCTGATGTTCGATTCATTTGCCCCTGAACACCTGCGTGGCAATCCGAAAGCCAGAACAGAATGGGCCGTAAAAACCTTAAAAAACGCAGCGAAAGCCAGTCGCAACTTAGGACTCGATGCCCATGTCACTTTTTCGGGCGCCCTGATTTGGCACACCGTTTACCCATGGCCTCAAAGGCCAAAAGGATTGGTTGAGGCAGGCTTCCGGGAATTAGCCAACAGATGGTTACCCATCCTCGACGCTTTTGACGAAGCCGGTGTTGATCTTTGTTATGAAATACACCCGGGTGAAGATCTGCACGATGGCGCCACTTTCGAACGGTTTTTACATGCCGTGGGCAACCACAAACGTTGTAATATCCTATACGACCCATCCCATTTTGTATTGCAACAATTGGATTATCTGCAGTACATCGATTTCTACCACGAACGAATCAAAATGTTTCATGTAAAGGATGCCGAATTCAACCCAACCGGCCGCAGCGGGGTTTATGGTGGCTATCAGGACTGGATCGACCGCCCGGGGCGTTTCCGTTCACTAGGCGATGGGCAGGTTGATTTTGCCGCCATCTTTTCCAAATTGGCACAATACAATTACAAAGGCTGGGCTGTATTGGAATGGGAGTGCTGCATCAAGGATTCCGAACAAGGCGCGCAGGAAGGAGCACCCTTTATTCAAGACCACATTATCAAAGTAACGGAGCGTGCTTTCGACGATTTTGCGGGCGGCGATATTGATGAAAATTTGTTGAAAAAAATCATCGGATTGTAAGTAAATACCTTCTAGTGCTGATTATGTATGGTAACCCGGGTTTGTTTGGTCGTTCCACAAGCCCGGGTTATTGTTTATTGCCACAAGATTTCGCTTATCATTAGCCAAACTTTCATATTTTTTAGTAGTCTAAACAAGGTAAGGTTTACATTCGCCCTTGCGATTCTCCTATATTTCTCAATTCCAAACCTTGTTACTGATGTTTAAAAATTTCCTACTACTGTTGTGTTTGTTCCTTTTTGCCGGTGCGCTTGGCGCGCAATCCTTATGGCAGGAGGCGACCGAAAATACAACCTCGGTGAGCGGCGAAAGACGGATTGTACCTAAAAAGTACAAAACCATGCAATTGAATATGCAAGCTTTGAAGCCGGTGTTGAACGCCGCTGCTTTGCAGATTCAAGGCGGCGCATATCCGGATCAATCCCCATTATTGAGCGTACCAACTCCCGACGGCGGGATTGCTCAATTCAGGATTGTTGAAAAACCTGTCATGGCGCCTGAACTCCAAGCCAAATTCCCTGAAATCCGTTGTTATACCGGCTATGGAATCGACGACCCAACTGCACGGATAAAAATGGACGTAACTCCCTGGGGTTTTCACGGCATGGTGCAGTCAGCAGTAGGAAATACGTATTATATCGATCCGATGATTCACGGGAATGCAGAATATTATGTTGTTTATTACAAAAAAGACTTTGCCGGTGATCAGGATACAGAAAACTGGACCTGCGCACAAGGCACACCGGATGGCGCAGCTGAATTGATCCAGGTCAAACCGGAACTCACCCAAAGTGAAAGCGTAGCTTTCCAGGGCGATACCAAATTGCGCACCTATCGGTTGGCGCTGGCTTGCACCGGAGAATACAGCTCCTTCCACGGCGGCACCAAACCTCTGGTGCTGGCAGCCATGAATACAACGATGAATCGAGTAAACGGCGTTTATGAAACCGACTTCGGCGCCACCATGCAGATCATTGCAAATAACGACTTGTTGATTTACCTGTCCGCAGGTTCCGACCCTTTCACCAACAACGACGGTGGGGCCATGTTGGCTCAAAACCAGACTACTTGCGACAACATTGTCGGAAATGGTAATTACGACATTGGGCACGTGTTCAGTACCGGCGGCGGCGGTGTTGCGTTCCTTGGTGTAGTGTGTAATAATACCTTTAAAGCGCGCGGCGTAACCGGCCTGGGCGCGCCAGTAGGCGACCCGTTTGACATTGACTACGTAGCTCACGAAATGGGCCATCAATTTGGTGGCAGCCATACTTTCAACGGCACTCAGGGGTCCTGCGGAGGCAACGCCAGCATCCGGGTAGAGCCCGGGAGTGGCACTACTATTATGGCCTATGCAGGTATCTGTGGCGCTCAAGACGTTGCAGCCCACAGCGAAGATATTTTCCATGGATACAGTATTGCGGAAATGGGCGCCTTCATATATACCGGAGGCGGCAATACCTGCCCGGTAAAAACCTCCACCACAAACAACAATCCCAACGTGTCTGCTGGTAGCGATTATACAATTCCTAAGTCCACACCATTTGCATTAACCGCAGTTGGATCGGATATCGACGGCGATATGTTGACTTACACTTGGGAACAAATTGATAACGCGGCAGCTACATCCCCGCCGGTGGCAACCAGCACTGCCGGAGCCTTGTTCCGCTCTTTCAAAGGAACTACCTCTCCCACGCGTGTATTCCCACGCATGGTCGACATCGTAAACAACGTGAATCCTACCTGGGAAAAACTACCCAGCGTAGCCAGAAACATGAATTTCAGGGTAGTAGCACGGGATCACAATGCGCAAGCAGGATGTACCGATGAGGATGATGTAAAAGTCACTGTAAGCGGAGCTGCAGGGCCATTCCTTGTGAGTGTACCAAACACCAATATAACCTGGAATGTAGGCGACACCAAAACGGTAACCTGGGATGTTGCCAATACCACGGCTTCACCGGTTTCCTGCGCGAATGTAAAAATCAGTCTTTCAACCGACGGCGGATTTACCTATCCAATTGTTCTGCTCAACAGCACAACCAACGACGGATCAGCAGACATCGTTGTTCCAAACAAGGTCTCCACTACTTGTCGTGTAAAAGTAGAAGCTGTTAACAATATCTTCTTTGACATTTCTAATGCCAATTTCCGGATCGATCCGCCTATGTTTCCAACCTTTTTCCTCACGGCCAGCCAAACGCAAGTAACGGCTTGTGCAGGAACAAGCGCTTCCTTTGATCTTGCATTGGAACAGGTGCTTGGATTCAGTACGGCAGCTCAAATCACCCTGACCGGTGCGCCAGGAGCAGCTATAGTAACGATCACCCCAAATCCTGCAACCCAAGACGGAACTGCAACAGTGAATATCAGCAACCTGACAAGTGGAATGGCCGGCACCTACAACCTAGATATTCAGGCTGTTGCTGGTGCAATCACCAGAAATGTATCGGTTGAGCTTACGGTATTGTCAGGCCCTGGCAGTCCAAGCTCCCTTAGCCCCGCTGACGGAACCACCGGCGTTTCAAGCAACACCACTTTGGGTTGGAACATTCAATTCAGTGATACCTACCAAGTTGAGGTAGCAACAGACCCATCCTTTTCACCCGGTTCTATCGTATCGTCACAACTGGTGTCAACTTCCAGCACTTCCCTGACTGGATTAAGCTCCGGAACAGTGTATTACTGGCGTGTTAAAGGGATCAATCAGTGCGGAGAAGGAACCTTCAGTACAGCATCCGCCTTCCAGGTTGGAAACTCATCTTGCAACAACAATTACAGCAGTACTGATGTGCCCAAAGCGATCACCAGCTCTTCTATCGTCACCGTGATTTCAACACTTAATGTGCCGGATAACAGGGTTTTGGAAGATGTCAATGTAGGACTTCAAATTAACCATACCTGGGTAGGCGACCTCGACGCTAAACTCATTTCCCCTAGCAACGATACCGTTGTTTTGTTCGACAGGCCGGGCGTTCCCGCCGACGATTTTGGATGTAACGGTTCCAATGCCATTGTCAGCTTCGACAGTGAAACGGCACAAAGTGCAACTTTGCTGGAGAATCAATGCAACAATGCGCCACCGGCATTAATCGGGGCTTTCCAATCCATTCAGTCGTTGACAAAAATGAACGGCAAATCAGCGCAAGGTGATTGGAAACTGGTTGTTACCGACAGTTACAACGAAGACGGAGGCAATATTACAGCCTGGAATATTTCGCTTTGCTTTGCCGATGTAATTCCTGCAGGCGCCCTGCTCGCTAACAATCCGTTGAATGTAGAATACGGAGGCTCCGGCACCATCACCACCAGTTTGCTCCTTTTGGATTTGTCTGGAACCACTTCACAAGGACAATATGTGTTGTTGAGTTTGCCGGCACACGGAACGTTGAATCTGAACGGTACGCCACTTGTCATCGGCGACAGCTTCACACAAGCCGATATTGATGCCGGTTTGGTTACTTATACCAACAACGGCGACCCAGACGCAACCGACCAGTTTGTATTTGACGCCATCGACAACAACAACGATCATTGGGTGCATAATACCACGTTCCACATCAACGTAGTTGAAAATAACCTGAGCGCTACGGCCAGCGAAACACTTCCTGTATTGTGCCACGATGGCAACGACGGTCAAATCACTGTAACCGCAACGGGTCTTGATGGCAACTATCAATACAGTCTGAACGGCGGCGCTCAGCAAGCTTCCAATGTATTTGACGGACTCACAGCCGGCGATTACACGGTGGTGGTTACCGGTCAGTACGGATTCACTGTAAGCACCGGCGTGATCACCCTTGAAAATCCGGCGGATTTGAGTGTAAGCGCCTCTGTAGCAGGGAATGATGTAACGGCGAATGGAGTTGGCGGCACCGGCACACTGGAGTACAGTATCGATGGCAGTCCGTTTCAAACAAGCAATGTTTTTAATGACCTCGCCAATGGAACCTACACCTTAACTGTGAGAGATGCAAACGGATGCACCTCTACCACTGAAGTTGTTGTTGCCATCAATACGGTTACAGCAACTGCGGTAATTCAGCAAGGAATAACATGTCATGGCGCAACCGATGGCGTCATTTCAGCAACTGCCGGTGGCGGAGAAGCACCCTATTCCTACAGCCTCAATGGAGGAACTGCTCAATCCAGCAATGTATTTTCAAACTTATCGGCAGGAACCTACACTGTTGTAGTTACCGACAATCAAGGATTTTCCAGTACTTCCGCTGCCTTAGTTTTAAGCGATCCGGATCCGGTTTCAGTTTCTGCAAGCGTTTCATTAAACAGCATAACCGTTACAGCATCCGGCGGTACCGGCGTCCTGCAATACAGTTTGAATGGCGGAACGAACCAACTTTCGAATGTATTCAACAACTTGACAAATGGCATTTATACCGTAGTGGCAACCGATGAAAATGGTTGCACAGCAGCCACACAAGTAACTGTGGATGTGGCGCCTTTATCGATCAGTGCCACCTTTACACAAAACCTGGATTGTTTTGGAGATACCGACGGTACCATCACAGCAAATGCCACCGGTGGCATTCCGCCATACGAATACAAATTGAACAATGGCGCATACCAATCATCCAATACGTTCAACGGATTAGGCGCAGGTGGCTATCTGGTGTACGTACGTGACGCTTCAGGAACTGAAGTTACGATAAACGCCGTGATCAGCACACCGCCTCAACTCCTGGTAAGCGTAAGTGTGAGTGGAAATGATGCTGCAGCTACGCCATCCGGCGGCACATCGCCCTACACCTACACAACGAATGCGCCTTCGTTCGACTTGCAGAACCTGCCCAACGGCACTTACGGCCTGACGGTAACGGATGCCCATGGTTGTACGGTAAGCTCGACATTTACAATCAACGTTCCGCCTTTGTTGTTGAGTACGACATCGACCAACGTTTCTTGTTTTGGTTTGGCAAATGGCTCCATCAACTTATTTGCCAGCGGCGGTTCAGCGCCATACACGTATGAAAGTCAATCGTTCCAAAATAGCGTAACGATCTCAAACCTCGCTGCCGGTAGTTACACATTGACGGTTACAGACGCCAACGGCACAACCCAAACAACGGCTGTAGTGATTACGCAGCCTTCTTTGCTGGAATTGAATGCCGGAGTGACTGGCAACGATATTTCTGCTATTGCCACCGGAGGCACAACACCCTATGCATACAGTTTGAACGGTGGACCAGCACAGTCGGATGGTACGTTTAACGACCTGGTTCCTGGAAGCTACACCGTTGTTGCAACAGATGCCAACGGATGCACCGCATCAGTAGGCAACCTGACCGTAACAACGAACGTGGTGGAACCTTCTATCGCATGGGGACTTACCGTATCTCCAAATCCGAGCAATGGATTGTTTACATTAACCATGCTGCAGGCTCCGGAAGCCATTCAAGCGGAAGTATTTGACGCCAGCGGAAGGCTACTTCGTTCATACCAGTTTACCGCTGTAAACGGTCAATTCGTTACAACCCTGGATCTACGTACACTTCCAAGCGGAAATTATTTGCTCCGTTTGAATGACGGCAAGCAAATGGGTGGCGTTCGATTGAGTAAAATCTGAGTGTAATTAATTTAAAAATAAAGGGGAAAATTTAAAATGTAAAAAAGGGCATCCCTTTACATTTTAAATTTTCCCTTGAAAAGGGTACACATTTTTCAGGTAAAAACCTCGTGGAAGTTCTTTGACAATTCGGAAAAGAAAATAAAGACACAGTCACACTTGTCCCTGATAGCCAGTTGAGCGATAGCAATGGGGCTTATTTTGGGGATTCTGTCTTTTCGTACAATCAGTTGAAGGCTTTGAGAAGGTTCTTTTTCTTTGATCAGGAGCCCCATGTAGAAACTAATGAAGAAGGAGAAAGCGACCACGATGATCAGGTTTGCCAGTTTGTAAGGGCATTTCAGTCTGGTTTTGTGGAGGTAGAACCCCGCGGATTTGAGGTGTTTGAACAAAGTTTCGATCTTGAATCGTCGTTTATAGTAGTGGCAGGCCTCGTAACCCAATTCCAGATTTGTCAACAAAAAAAGGGGCTTTGCGTATCTTTTTCCCCGCCAATACACTGCGTTTGCCGTCGGCAAAGCGTTTTGAATGAAGTAAATGCTGTGGGTAGTGCGGATGGAATCAAAGCGGGCCACCTCATCGCCAAAGTCGATGAGGCGATCGGAGGATGTTCTGACGACGAATACCCAATTATTATTTAGACACCACTGTTGCAAAGCCTGTCCGTCAAATTCCCCGTCACCCAAGAGCACGATCCGACACCCAGTAGGACAAACAGGGGCAATCATTTGGAGTAAATCAGTGTGCATTTCCTCCGAAAAGTGCCCTTTTTCACCCTTTTTGACAATCCAGGCTACCGGAATGGCGAAACCCCTACACAGCACCGAAAGCATCAGGGTGGTGTTGGCCTTGCCGGTCTGGCTGCCGTCTATGACAAATACAATCTCGCCTTTAGCCGCCAGACCCTTCAAAAAATGCTCCATAAAGGGTAAGTAAAAGGTTGGCCAGTCCGTCCATTTGTTTGACAACCAACGTTTGGCTTGTTGCACAAGGCTCGATTTCTTCTTTGCTTGATAGGCTTCGCTCGATTCGCTCAAACTTTCTATTCGGCAGTGTCCATTGCGAATACAGGCTTGGATAAGACTCGCCATCAGACAAACTCGCCTGTGAAGTTGACCTTTTTTTGCTCCAGGAATTACTCCTTGCAGAAAATCAAAAATATCTTTGTGGGCGCTTTGGCGCATGGAAGGGGGGATTTTATGATTAGGAACCACAAATTTCCCCTCCATTTTTCTTTTTCCGATATTTCAAAGAACTAAGCCCCAGGTTTTCCTCAAAAAATGTGTACTCTTTTCAA
>JAEUUR010000058.1 GCA_016787465.1 Saprospiraceae bacterium
TAACCCCATCATTCATCATTCATCATTCATCATTCATCATTCATCATTCATCATTCATCATTCATCATTCATCATTCATCATTCATCATTCGTGTTAAGCATTGACTTAAATTGCGACATGGGCGAAAGTTTTGGCGCCTGGAGCATAGGCCAGGACGCAGCACTGATGCAATTCATTTCATCAGCAAACATCGCTTGCGGTTATCATGCAGGCGACCCGCAAACCATGCGCTCGACGGTGCGATTGGCGCTTAAACACCATGTGGCCATCGGCGCACATCCCGGTTTCCCCGATCTTCAGGGATTCGGAAGAAGAAATATGCAGTGCAACCCAGAGGAAGTGTATGCTTTTACACTTTACCAAATTGGTGCTTTGAAGGCAATCACTGAAGCCGAAGGTGGTACGCTGCATCATGTAAAACCGCACGGAGCTTTGTACAACATGGCTGCAAAAGACAACGAATTGGCTGAAGCCATCGCCAAAGCGACCCTTCATGCTGGTTCAAACCTGGTGTTATACGGCTTGAGCGGCAGTGCACTGATTAAAGTTGGCAACGCGATCGGATTGCGCACGGCTCAGGAAGGATTTGCCGACAGGGGCTATCAAACCGACGGCTCACTGACGCCGCGCACGCACGCTGGCGCACTCATCAATTCCGTGGAAAAAGTCGTTGAACAAGCCTTGAAATTGGCAAAAAAACAGCCCGTTGCAAGTGTTTCCGGTGAACTTGTACAAGTAACAGCCGACACCATTTGTCTGCATGGCGATGGCGTACATGCGCTGGGATTTGCCGAGGCAATCCACCAGTCCTTTAAATTGAATCAAATTCAAATTCAACAAATTTGAAACTTAAACGTGCCTCAGTGACGCTTCTGGGCGCAGCCTTTTTGATGGCAACTTCAGCGATCGGGCCTGGCTTTTTAACCCAAACCACTGTATTTACTGCTCAACTTGGCGCCAGCTTCGGTTTTGCAATTTTGCTTTCATTTCTGCTCGACGTAGGAGCGCAAGTCAATATTTGGCGCGTCATCACGGTATCAGAACTACCGGCGCCGCAACTTAGTAACCGGGTGCTTCCAGGACTGGGTACGGCATTAACCTTGCTGGTTTTGCTGGGCGGTTTGGCGTTTAACATCGGCAACATCGCCGGCTGCGGCTTAGGCATGCAAGTTTTATCCGGCGTTCCGTCCTGGCTGGGGGCTTCAATCAGCGCAATATTGTCGATTGCGTTATTTTGGGCAAAAGAAGCCGGGAGAATACTGGATTGGTTTGCCAAAGTGTTGGGATTGTTAATGATCCTGTTAACTGCATGGGTGGCATTTTCGAATGATTATGACGGGCTACAAATCGCTAAAGGTATGTTTTGGCCTGATCGATTGGACCCATTGGCTTTGCTGACTATTGTTGGCGGAACCGTTGGCGGTTATATTTCTTTCGCAGGCGCACATCGACTTTTGGAGGCAGGTATGAGCGGAACTTCAGCGTTGAATCAGGTAACTAAAAGTGCTTATACCGGCATCGGAATTGCCACTTTAATGCGACTGTTATTGTTCCTGGCAGCTTTTGGCGTGGTATCATCCGGAGCTGAAATAGATCCCTCCAATCCACCTGCGTCTGTTTTTCAACATGCGGCCGGAAATTTGGGATATCGCTTTTTTGGACTTGTCATGTGGTCGGCGGCCATCACATCAGTGGTAGGATGCAGTTTTACCACGATTTCATTTGTAACAGCCACCTTCCCGCAAACAACGGCAAAAAAACCCTGGTTGATCGGTTTGTTTGTCATGATTTCTGCCGGTATCTTCTTGTGTATCGGCAAACCGGTTCAGTTAATGATCCTTGCAGGAACAGTAAACGGTTTCATCCTGCCTGTAGCACTGGCTGCCATCCTGATTGCTGCTGAAAACACATCGCTGATGAAAGGTTACAGGTTACCCATCGCCTGGAAATCTGCCGGCTGGGCCATCGTACTCCTGATGGGGAGTATGGCTATATACAGCCTATTGTAACGGACTGCTGAAAAATGAATTACTCCGGCAAAGGGCGATAAAATCTTTCAATGCTAGCAAGGTTGGTTCAGGCGCATCCATATCCAACAACAGATCATAAGATTTTTCGGCTTTGGAAGAAGCGGCGAAGGAGCGATCTGACGAAGTGGGCAGCCACCGTTTTTCCACTTCCTGGTAATAGGCTTGAAGGCTGGAGAACAACAGGATCTTTTCTTCCTGGCTGCTTTGTTTCAACCTATTGGTGAGTTGTTCAGATACAACACATTCAAGCGGGTCGAACCCCGGGATAAACCCGTTTTTTGACATTTGTGCAAGCGCTCCTGTCAGCCTGTCTAGTTTGGAGGCATCGGTTGGCGCCAGCGCTGTTTTATCAATGGATTTGACGGTTTGGGTCAAAGATTCCAACCTGCTGGCCTGTGTATTTGTCTGATCTGAAATGGGAGGCAGCGGCCATTTCAATTCCTGTTTGCCAACCTTTACCTGAAAATAATCCTTTTGATTGATCAGGCTCAACAATTCCTGTTCACTGCGAAGCAACTTATCCTGCGCCGATTCGCAGCTTGTTACCATCAACAATACCATAAATCCTGAAAAAAGGGTAAAAAGTTGTCTGTTCATTTGGCATTAGGTTGAATTACATACGATCAGAACGCGCTCTCAGCAAATGATCTGCCAGTACCAGGGCCGTCATGGCTTCTACAATTGGCACTGCACGAGGCAACACACATGGATCATGCCGGCCTTTGCCTTGTACAATGGTTTCATTTCCTGCTTTATCAATAGTCTGCTGTTGGCGCATGATGGTCGCAACCGGCTTGAATGCAACCTTGAAATAGATATCCATTCCATTGGAAATCCCCCCTTGAATACCGCCGGAATGATTGGTTTGGGTGCTTATTTTATCCTGAGATTTGACAAAGATATCATTGTGTTCTGAACCTTTAAGTTTCGTTCCTTCAAAGCCGGAGCCCAATTCAAACCCCTTTACGGCATTGATGCTCAACATAGCTTTGCCCAGGTCGGCATGCAGTTTGTCGAACACCGGTTGGCCTAAACCGGGAGGGCATCCGGTGGCAACGGCTGAGATAACGCCTCCTATCGTGTCGCCGGCTTTGCGGATTTTTTTGATCAAATTGATCATCTTTTCTGCCATTTCCGGGTCAGGGCAGCGAATGTCATTCGTTTCTGTTACGCCCAAATCAAGTTCAGTGTATGCTTTTTTCAATTCCAGTTTTCCAACCTGACTCACAAAAGCCTGTATTTCAATACCGTTGGCTTTCAACAGCAATTTAGCCACGGCGCCGGCAGCAACCCTTGCCGCCGTTTCGCGCGCGCTGCTGCGCCCGCCCCCGCGATGGTCGCGATGTCCGAATTTTGCTTCCCAGGTATAATCTGCATGACTTGGGCGAAAAGTATCTGCCAGGTGGTTATAATCTTGGCTTTTTTGGTCTTCGTTTGGGATGATTATGGCAATCGGGGCGCCGGTGGTTTTTCCTTCAAACATGCCGCTCAAAACTTGTACCTTATCCGATTCTTTCCTTTGGGTCACGATGTTGCTCTGGCCTGGCCGCCGGCGATCCAATTCGGATTGTATAAACTCCAAATTCAATTCCAAACCGGCAGGACACCCGTCGATCACGCAGCCTATGGCGGCG
>JAEUUR010000003.1 GCA_016787465.1 Saprospiraceae bacterium
ATGATTGCTTTCCGCCTTAAAAATCCTTTATTTTGTAAAAAATATCAAACATGATTATTTCTAAGATGAAAACAATTGCAACAGCCCTCACCTTCTCCCTTTTTGTTTGCTGTGCATCTGCTCAACTGCCAAATTGGCTTCGGGACGGTCGCTTAGGGTTGTCACCTGATTTGCTGCCTGGTGGTAAATCCTTCAAAATTGGAAGGCTCATGCCAAACAGCCCGGCGGAAAGGGCGGGGTTGAAAACAGGCGACATATTAATCGCCATCAACGATGCTCCTTTCCAAACGCCCAATAAAGACAGCCTTTCCGCAAGGTTGGCTGGCGTCATTGGCAGCGAAATCTCCCTCACGCTCGAAGGCGGCAAACGGGTCAAACTCGTGCGGGAAGCACTTAATGTGCCTGCCTCGTTGGGTGGCCCTTGCAAGTCGGGCGATTGCCAGAATGGGGAGGGTGTGCTGCATTATCCAACGCCATTCAAATATGGATATTACAAAGGCAAATTTCAGCATGGCTTGCCACAGGGTGAGGCGGTGATTTACGAGGATTCCACGCTGGCTGGGGTAAAATTGTACGAAGGTGCTTTTTCGTTGGGGTATTACGAAGGCAGGGGCAAAGGCGTTTTTGTTTTACCGGAGGCGAAATTCGGCGGCACGTCGGCGGTGTACGAGGGGTATTGGTCGCAGTCGCAACCGGCAGGGCAGGGCAAAATGACCTTCAAAGACGGCACAGTGCTTACGGGTGATTTTCGCCCTGATGCTGTCCTATTCGCCACGTTTACCTTACCCGATGGCAGGAAGTTCGAGAATGGCTGGGCAACGAATTATAATGAAATTGTGTGCCTGAAAAAAGGCACAAAGCAAATGGTTTGGTATGAAATCGAAGCAGGCACCGAAACCCCGGCGTCCACCTGCGTCACCGGGGATTGTGCCAACGGAATTGGTGAGTACAAATGGTGGGACGGCACTATCTACAAGGGTTCGTTCAAAAACGGCTTTCCACACGGCAAGGGCAAAGAAACGAAACCCGATGGCACGGTACACGAGGGCGATTTTTTCCAAAATTACAAACACGGCGACTTCACTACTTTTTACAACGAAGGCAGTGTTTATACAGGCGGTTACCTGTGGAACTTACGCCACGGCACAGGCAAACTGAAATACAGCACCGGCCCTGTATTCGAGGGGGAATACCGGGACAACGAACCCAACGGTTACGGCATTTTTACCTATAAAAACGGCCATGTTTATGAGGGCAATTTTGTGAATGGCAAGAAGCACGGGCAGGGCGTTTTGCAACGAAAAGACCTGGAGAGAACCTTCTCAGGGGATTTCAGGAACGACCAAATGCACGGCATCGTCGAAGTCACCAGACCTGGAGGTACGGTAGAGGTATGGAAGTTTGACAATGACAACCCTGTGCGGCTGGTAGACTTAATCTGGTCGCAAGCAGACTGGCAGCGTAACCAGGCGGAGCGGGAGCGAGAGTCGAAAATGATGGAACAAAAACGCAAAGAACAAGATGCCCTGCGAGAAGCAACTTGGAAAACATCAGGCAAAAGTTATACGCCTCCCCTCGGCAAGGTTAGTGATGCGCTGGCGCAGGTAGCCCTAAAAACATTGCTCCGCTTACCAGATATTTTGAATGAACTAGAGTCTGATGGAAGATCCGTTGCCTCCCTTCAGGTCGGCGATTTTGTCAGTTTTGGCAACACTATGACTTGGATAAACATCAATGCCGAGAAAGTGGTAAACCTCACCAGTCAGTGCCATGAAGCTTGCAGGATACTGCATGCGTGGTTGGAGCAAAAAGGCGCCTGCAGCAACGCTGTCAAACTTGTTTCCGATTCGGAAAACTTGCTGTCAGCAGGCCTTGACGATGCCAGGCGCCGCAAGGATGCGACCAAGAAATTACTCGGTGGCCCCGGCCCGGCAGCTTTCGAATTTAAGGATGCCTCTCTTTCCTTGATCAAGCGGATAGTCAGTGCATCGGAAAAAATAATTGGTCTGCAGGCAGCGCTGGAATGCAAATAAAGGAGAGGATCATTCGGTAATTAGTACGGAAACAAAAGCCTTCACCTATCTTTGACTTCGTTCATTCAACTGATTCAATATTGTCACGCTGTTTTGTCCTTTTGCTGCTACTCGCTGTAGCCCCCAAAGCCACCTTTGCTCATGAAGCCCCACCCACATTTGCTGAAGTGCTTCAGCAATTGGTTGCCATGTCTGAAGCCGGCAACGGGTTCGATAGCCTTGCCACCGGAGAAAAGATCACGGCAGGCGGCCACAAAGACGTAGAGCGAACTTCACTGGTATTACCTGGCGCCGAGGCTTGCTTCTTGTCGGGTTTTGACGGTACGTATGTTGCCTGGTTTGGACGGTTCGCCACCTTAACCTCGGCAAAAACAAAGATGGCTACCCTGACTCGACAAATTTCAGAAGCCCTGGGCAAATTTCATGTGTACGAAGATGATTACGTGGAGCCTAAAAAAGGCACCTATATGCGCTTTTTTCGCTTTCAAAACGACACTGTCAGAAGCGAAGGCCTGGTGCATGTAGAACTTGCGTTTTTCGACAACCAATACCAGATTCGTTTGTATGTGCCGAGTGCTGCACCCAGCTATTTCAACCAATGCAGTTTTTACGATGCAACGCCCAACGCCGAATATGATGCATTCAAAAATGCCATGAACACACTAATGGCCTCCATACCCGATCATTTTGCCAAACTCCGGGGTGCGCTGGTGGATGATAATTTCAGTCAGGGTAAAATTTATGCATTGACTACGAACCTGCCCGGCATGAAGTGCGTAGCAGGGGAAAAATCATTGGCTATTCCACGGGAATACTGCACCTGTCTGTCAGATCAATCTTACCAGGATTTTTCCGATTACAATATGCCACATGCCATCATTTTGGAGCAATTGATTTACACCTTCCAATCTCAGGGTTACGTGTTAGGTTTAGCCACCGGACGCGAAGGAGAAATGATGGTGATGAGCTTAAACAAGCCTCGAGCTAACGGTATCCAGAAAGAAAAGGCGGTGTGTATTTACCTGAAAACACACGGCAATGCAACCAAGATCGGAATCAGCATCAGGGATTTGGAGTAGCAATGCTACCTGCCAAATCCTCGCCTTTTTAACAGCCTTGGTTTTGCGGCACTGCATAAATCACATTTCCTGATACCGACAAATTGTACACCTTGTTTTTGATGGCAGGCAGCAGCAGTTTCCAGGTTTTGCCCCGGTCGGCGGAACGAAATACACCGTTGGGATGGCCGCAGTAAAAGTAATCACCCACCTGTTTGATAGAAGCGATATTTGCTGATGGAGGCAGACCCTCATCGATGGCTTGCCAGGTTTTGCCGCCATCTTCCGAAATACGCACCCGCCGGGTTTCCGATTCCGCGTTGTAGGTAATGGCCGCGAAGCCACCTTCGATTACTTCCACGTTGATACCTACGCCGCCTTCGCTGATTACCACTTCCCAATGTTCACCGCCATCTGTGGAACGCAGGATACCTTGCTCATTGGTGCAAATCAGCACGCCATTCGACTCCGCCATTTCTATCACCCAACCATTCGAATACACGTGTTTCCAGGTTTTTCCACGATCGACGGATTTGAACATACCGTTGTCGCAACCATAGAACAATGATTTGTCGGCGGCCTCAAAAAGGGTGCGAAAGCGCTGGTCTTCGAAGTTTTTAAACATTGGGGCCCAGATTTCCCCAGAAATGTTTTGACAAAGGCCGTCTTTGACCGTGGAGGCATAAAGCCCGTCTTTGGTGGGATAGATGCCTGTAATTTCACCATTCAGCGTATAATCTTTTTGCCACTTAGAACTGGCGGTTTTGCGATACAGTCCGTCGCCGGAGCCTAAAAGCATTTCCCCTTTATGAACTAGAAAACAGTTTAAATCTGCATTTTCAGGCAAATCTGCGCTGATATCCTGCCAGGTTTGTCCACCATCGATTGATTGAAAAAGCAAATTTGTCATTGGGGGTCTGGGGGTGGCCAATGATTGCCCTTCGAGGTTTGCTTCCAGGGTGAAACTACTATCCTGCGAATACTGGCAAGAACCAATGATTTGAGCTGACAACAATAAAGCAAGCAGTTGAGTACGCATAACGATGTTAGTTTGGTGATCCAATGATGCAAAGGAACGGGCAAATCAGACGCCGGAAGTTTTTTAGTTGTAAAAGAATGTATTGGAATTGTAAAACGTATTGAGAACTGTTTTCCAGTCGGTTCCACCAAACAATGCAGCCGCCTAATGGAGGAAGATGTTGGCTCGGCAACAGCGTTTCATGGCGTTTTTTACTTAATTCAGTTTTTTAGCAGCTGCCGGGTGACAAAACAACGCAGGATTTGGAAATTTGCGAACTCAATTATTAAACGTATACCCACGCTGTATGCTAACCTAAACAAGTGCATCAATCATGAATCGGATATTTGTCCTCCTTTTGATCGTCTCCTTTCCCCTAGCTGCATTCGCACAGTCCAACCTGGTAACTTACGCAGGAAATGAAGGCAAGGAAACATTTTATGATATATTGCAAATCACAGATGGATCGTTTGTGATTTGCGGATATGCGGACAACCTGGACTGGGTCGGCAGTAATGTCCCTCGAATTGAGCTGCAGTATAACGGCCTGATTCCCAATTCTTTGGGAAACAACCGCTATGGATTTATGCTGCACCTGTCGGCAGACATGGAAAGTGTATTGCATTGCGTACATTTTCCCAAAGGCGCGGTGGAAGATATTCGGTTCTTGAAAACCAATTCATTGCCTTACAAGCCTACGGGAGCATTGTATATCAGCTGCAACACTGCTGATAGCAACCCCAACAATGGCGGTTATGTCTTGGCGAAGCTCGACCATAATTTTATGGATGGCATACCGAGCTCCCTCGACTGGTTTCATGCCGTGTGGGCAAAATCCGGCCCGAAGGAGTATCATCCGTGGGATGTCACCAACGATGGGAAAGTGTATTATATATCCGGAGAAGCGTATGGTTATGATTGGAGCGCGGTGTATTGCCTGAATCCCACAGGTTCTCGACAGGTTGTAAATAACTGGAGGAACCATTGGCTCAGCAACGGCACAGAATGGAGAGGTACGCCTGCAGCGGATAATCCGCTGGGAAGTATCGACTCAGTGTTGTTTAGTGGAATTGTATTAAAAATGACCGGACGTTGTGATTTGCGTTCATGGACGTTGGAAGATTACAACCTCATCACCTCCGATGGAAATGGCGGCACAAAAAAAGGCAAATGGCCGGTGGATGTGCTGTTTAACTCACCCTGCGATCCACAATCACCATCAACCTCAGGCCCTGGTTATACCGGATATAGTCCAGCTTCCAATAGTCCTGTGTATGGCGGTCAATCAATTTGTGTCGACAAGCGGAACAACAACCTGTATATTGGAATGAATTTTAAAAGTGTACTACCGGGAGGCCAGCCGGATTTTGAACCGGCTGTTATTGCAATGGATTCAACCGGGCAGTTGCGCTGGTGGAGTCGACTATATCATGAAACAACCCCTTCGGGAGCCATCGTAAATTCGTCGCCCGATCAATACATCGACGCCCTGGCGATTGATTATTCCAACGAAAAGCTGGTTGTTGGTGCACGGTGTCATGGAAATAATGTTGAAAATTTTTGGGAAGGCAATCAAATCAGCAGCAATTCAGGGGCATCCGGTTTTCAAAACAATTTTACCGGAAGCAATGGAAACATTCACATCAGTTGGCTGGGAAAGCTTTTGTTAACCGATGGCGCCCTTACCAATTCGACCTACATGGCCGAATTAGCCGAGGGCACTGGTGGATTGGGCGTTCCCCATAGTGACCCAAACCTCGACGGCTGGCCCGACCCGAACACAGGATGGCCGGATGTAAACACTACCAGGATGGCGAAAAACAATATGAAGGTGACTAGCAACGGCGATGTTTGCGTGATTGCAGCTGGAAGAAGAACCATTACCACAGCAAATGCATACCAAAAAATGGTAAAGCCCAATTATGGTGGAATGAGTGCCTGGAACAGTTTTGTAAGAGTGTATGATGCCCAATTTAATGTACCGACCTACTCTTCCCTGGTAGTTGGAGTCTGGGACACCCTCACCCAGGGCGGCGGCGGCAATACTGAACTGTTTGGCGTTTACAAAACCAAAGAGGGCGTAATATGCGTGGGCAGGCACACGGCCGACTCAAATGGAACACCCGTCGGAAACTCAATTCCAGTAAATCAAACCCCGTCCTGGGGAGATGAAACGCCTCAAAATGAAAGTGCTATTCTGGTATATTACAAGGCCGCTAATTTGTACAATTCGGATGACGGCATATCTGTAACAAAAATGATCGAATCTGATGTGAATGTAATAAATCAGAAAACCATAATCGTCTATCCAAATCCCGCTTCTACACAACTTGGTATTCTGTTCATTCATGACAACCAAAGGTCTCTGTATTGGAATTACAGATTAACCGGTATATTGGGCCAACCGATTTTGGAGGGAATATTGTCAGAAAACCGGATTGATATCAGGAGCCTGCCCGCCGGAGCCTATCAGTTGCAAGTTTATCACGATAACGAGGTTTACACCCATAAAATAATTAAAACCCGATAATTACTTTGCCCTGGAAAGAATGTTAGAATTAAGCACTTACTTAAAAAGCCTCAACAATGGATGAAAAGTTCACAATCCGGGATATTATTGTTTACTTCATAACGGGGTTCCTTTTTTTCCTCGTGTTTGTAATATCCTATCCCGATTTCTTTTTTAGGCAAATTGACCAACATAAAGATTTTATGATGGGTTTAGGGTTAGCCACCTTACCCTTGTTCTATATTTTAGGACATTTTGTGGACGCAATCGATGTTTCCATATTTTCACACGTTGGCAAGGCAATCGACAAATGGCACATCAAAAGGCCAAATTTCGTCAATAACATGTTGGATAACTTATTCAACGGACACAGGATTCGAGGCATCAAAAAAAGGGTTTGGAAAATGGATACTGAATTCGAAGATGCCGTTATGCAGTGTTCTGAAAACAATCAGTTTAATGAAGCCAGATATTGGTCTTATTTAAACGACACTTTTAAAGGGTACACACTCACTTTTTTTGTATTTTCAGTTTCGGGATTTGTTCGGGGTAATTTTACACTCGGGCTGATACTTTTTGCACTGGCAATTTTATTCAGGCAACGGGGACGTTTTTTTGGAAAATATTATGTGCATGCAATTGCAAGAATTTATTCCAACTTCAAAAAATGATAGAACTTCCTGATCGATCAAAAGGGATCTTTCGAATTAACCCATGGATGACCAACTCAAACAACAAATCATTCAAACCCTCCAGTCCTTGCACGGCAGGCTGGGGGAACCCTTGCAAATTGAAGATTGGATTTCTACCAACGGCAGGAACTATGACCGCCACTTCACCAGTTACAGTAAAATAATTTTGACTCTGGAACTGTTTCATGTGAGGTTTAGCGGCGCCATCGCTACCATGGGTAATGAGGGCCAACAAATTGAATTTCAGACCGACGCCATAAAACACATCCAAGCTGATCTGGAAAACCTGGTTATTGAAATTCAATTGAGCGAAAAAATTTGGCGGAGAATTTGTATCAAACCCCTACCCTAATATAATGGTCTGACCTCCGAACACCCCATACCTTAACCTATTCACAAAACTTTTAAATGAATAAACTACTTTTCCCCTTACTAGCCGCCATGTGTTTTGCCGGCATCGCTTCCGCCCAAAACACCAAACCCAAATATGCCCTCCTTTGGGAGATTTCCGGCAAAAACTTTCAGGAAAAAAGCTACCTGTTCGGCACCATGCACCTGCGCGACGAACGGGTGTTCGAACTCGCCGACTCAGTCATGCTTGCCATCGAAGCCTGCAAAGCGTTTGCCATGGAAATACATCCGGATACAATTGTCAGTTATGAGATAGATCGTGAAATGCAGGCCGACACAAGCAGCCGGATTGGGCAAATGCTCGATACGCTGGCAGACAGATACGGAATGGTAAATGGAGATCGCTTGCCCGATTCTACGATATTTAAAAAAAATGATTTCATTAAAAATTTGATGTCGGGCTTCAAGGAGGCATCCAGCACCAAAAAACGACCTCAAATCCTGGATTACACCCTGTTCGGATATGCCAAAGACCGCGACAAATCGCTGTACGGACTGGAACGTATGCAGGATTACAGGGATATGGCGGAAGCCTTTTTTGAAAAAAATTCTTTGAGCTCAGGCGCCACCCTGTTGCTCGAAGATTTGATTAAAATTTACCAATCCGGAGATCTGGATGCCTTGCTTGCGACATTTGACATCCATATTAAAAACGAAAAATTGCGCGTCGAAACCTTTACCAACCGGAATATCCGAATGGTAACAAATATGAAGATCATCGGCGCCGGGCAATCCACCTTTTTTGCGGTGGGCGCCGGGCACCTGCCCGGCGATGATGGAATGATCGCACTGCTCCAAAAAGAAGGGTACACCGTGCGGAAAGTTAAAGCCACCTTCAGTGGCGTGGCCGACAGCCTGTTTCAAACGAACAAACCTCGCGACCTGGGTATTACGTTTACCGATCCCATCGCCGGTTATTCGATGAAGGTGCCTGCAAAACCATTTTTCAAACCACTGACCATCCTGTCTGACGAAGGTCATATAATCACCGGAAGATTGAACACTGTGCTTGATCTCCGACGGGGTTATGAATTTGCAGCCACCTCTATGGACTATCCGGCTCCACTCTTGTTTGAAGATAAACGTGATGTATTGAACCTTTTGAGCGAAGAGTATGTGGATATTTTTGGCCCGATGATCGGTAAACCCCAGGATATCACCATCGACCGGTATCCTGGCAAACAAATGAAATACCGGATGCGCGGTAATTACATCGTCGATATACAGGTCATGATGCGCGGCAACCGCTTTTATGCATTCACTTCCACCCACCCTGCTTCAACTACAGCTTCACCCGGACAATCGTTTTTTAAATCTATACGGATATTACCGCCCGCGTTTTCGCCGCTCCACCCAACACATATCCGGGAAACAGGCAGCAAGGCTGATTTCCCAAATGAATACAAGTTTGAAGCCGACACCACCGTTCATTTGCTTTCACGTTTCCCTACTGATTACACCTTGTCGAGCTCAGCAATGGATACCCTGTCGACCACCATGTATATTGTAGTCGAGCATGAATGGTCTGAATATTTCACGGCGACCGACAGCTTTTTTGCCAAATTCAAACGCGAGTTGGTTTCAGATTCATTCGAAGTGGTGCGCGACACATTATTTCGTTCCATGCCGGCGTATTTATTGACAATCAACAATGAAGCCGGGCAATATTTCACCGACCACCTGATCATTCCCAACGATGATGGCATGTGCGAATTGATTGTAAGTCACCCCGAAGCCGGGCAACATGCACGGAGCTGGGCATTTTTCAACAGTTTTGAAACACCCAAAAAGTGGACAGGAGCGCGCATGACTGATGTGTTTAAAAAGCGCATTTTCGACGATTTTGAATCCCCGGATTCTTTGACCGCCATGCGGGCAAGATATGCATTAAGCCATACAACCCTAACGCAGGATGACCTGACGCAGGTGCTGAACTTATTGAGTAAGCCCATGCCGGCGGATACGTTTCTATGGGGCAGCATCCATCAACGGCTGTGGCAAGGTATCCTGGAAATCAAAGACGCCCGGATCATTCCTTTTGCCGAAACGTATTTCAAAACGAATCACGATCGCATTGATCGGCAGGAATATGCTTTAGAAGCCATGTTAACGCAACGAAGCACAGAAGCTGTGGAGGCGTTTTTCAGGTTGGCGCCTTTGGTCGACAGCCTGGAATCTCAAGGAGACTTCGAATTTTCAGGGCTTCATGACTACCTGGATTCTGCTTTTGTGGCCGCCAGCCTTCCGCAACTCATGCGCCTGCGCACGCATCCTTCATTCCGGCATGTCGTCATAAGTGCCCTCGACGATGTTTGCAAAGAAACGCCGGGCATTCAGCCTGCGATAGCCCGATACAGCGCCGATTTGGTGAAAGATGGATGGCAACTTGTACAGGAAGGAAAACTGCTCCAATTCAAAGACAGCATGCCGGAATTTCGATGGTACTGGACCTTGCTGAACTACATCGATCTGGCCGGCTATTTTTCTTCAGGCAGCGGCTCGGTGGATTTTTTGAAAAAAATGACCGACCTGCCTGACCCAACTATTTGCGGTGCTGCAACGAACAGTCTGTTTCGTTTGGGTGAAAAAGCCAATGAAAAGGTGTTGCAAAAATGGCACAAAAAGCCCGAAAAGTGGTATAATTTGCTTTCTTCCCTGGAAAAAGACGCGTACCTTGATTTTATTCCGTCCAAACTGCTGGACATAGAAACCTTCATCGAAGGATGTATTCCCGCTATCCTGTACGACTATGAAGATATCGAGGTAAAGGATTTTAAGATTCTTGAAAAACGAAAACACACCCATGAAGGCGAGAATTTGTGGTTGTATTTGTTCACTTACCGGAACGGTTACGAAGAAGGCCCGGATAACCTGCACCTCGGCATTTGTGGCCAGCCGGAAACAGGTCGTGTAAAACTTTACCCTCCGATCATCAATACAAGTTATGAGGCTTATGACGGCCGGAGCAAAGAGGCGCTGGTGAAGGAGTTGTTGGAGCGGGAGTGATTTTCTATTTCGATGCCCTGTATCTAAAAAATAATATCTGACTATCCGCATGTTGTACAGCAGGTATCAAAACACAACACTACCGCCACTGTAGGATGTATATGAGAGAAACAGAATCGAAAAGGGGCAGCGCCCCGTAACATTTGTAGCCTGATGTGACCAGATATTCGTTGGAGGTGCAGCGCACCGAAATATATTACGGTGCGCTGCACCTCCAACCAATTGATC
>JAEUUR010000150.1 GCA_016787465.1 Saprospiraceae bacterium
TTGAACAAATGGAGTCCTCTTTGCCGAAATCCGCAGGCAGCGCCTCTGCGACCCGGGTGGTCAATCACATGCAAAAATGGCGTACTGCCATTTGTACTCATATATATCCTGCCATTGGGCGCAAGCTGGGCTATGGAGAAAGCAGTATAAAAATGCTGTTCATGGATATACCCGTCATATTCACCCACCACCACGCCGGAGCTTTCCACATCGGGGGCCCAAAGATCGTACTGAATAAGTTTTACGGCATTCATGGCAGCGTACAAAATCCTTGAATTGTGCGAGATTGCGCAGCCCATGCCCAGGCCACCCGGCTCGTATTCCCAGTGAAGCGGATTTGAAAGTTTGCCGGTACAGCGATCAAAATCGTATAAATACAAGTGATTCGGCTCAAACAGGTCGTTACCATTAACACGAAGGTACTTACTACCATCCGGCGTAAAAACAGCCTGACCCAAGCCGGCGAAAAAAACATCCCCTACAGCCTGCGTATCCACCAGACTCAAACCCGAAGGGTCGAGCAGGAAGGTGTAGTAGCGATTGCTGTGCGACTCCGGCATGAGAATCCACCAGTCCCGACCGTTGGCATGTTTGCAGGCGCTTAATTGGCCGTTTTCCATCGAATCCTGGATTATTAGTTGTTTTTTAACAACCACCTCGCTATCTACCGGATCATCTGAGTTTATGTTAAGTAAATTATAATACAACTTGAATCCAGTCACTAATTGCGGTGAAAATGTCTTAACTTCCACCACAAGCAAAACATATAAATTAGGATGTTCCGGCCAGGGTAAGGTCAGTGCCCCTTGAGGTTGGGCTGTTCCATATCCATTCGTTGCATTCAAGCCCCCTCCGTTGATCATCAGGTTTAAACCTCCATGATATACTTTTTCGCCATTGCAAACCATGAGGAGATTGCCAAGAGAGTCGCAAAAACCGGAATTTGTACCCGTTAAGTTCAGGTTGCAAGTCTGGTTGTTTTGCATCTGAAATGCGAGATCAAAATTGATAATGGACAATCCATTTGAATCGTTTGAGCCTGATTGTGTACCCCCACCATAACCTAGTATCCAGATGTTGTCGTGTTTCTGGGCATAGGTAACTCCAGGTAATAACAGCAGTAAAAAAATCAAAATTTGCATAATGTAAAAATTAGCCTGGGCATCTTTGGCAGATGCCCAGGCCGGTTAAAAATCAATGTATGAGGACAATCTTTCCGGTCTTCAACATGGACTCGCCGGAACGAATTCGATAGAAGTACAAACCCGAACCCAGGCTGCTTACATCAATCGTTTGGGCATAAAGACTTACTGGAACTTCCAAACTTATCACTACTTTTCCTTGTAGGTTTAGCAGTTCAAATAACGTGGCTGCACCGTGAGTGGGCAAATTGGCGATCTGAAGGGTATTGTGAGCCGGATTGGGAAATACTTGTACTTGATGTTCCTGTAAATAAGTCTCATTCTTACTCCTGAATTCGGCCGGTGTACAATTAGCTGTGTTTTCCCAATTACTGGTTAGCCCCAATTTGGACAGAATGGCCCTGGCTTTGAATACGACGAAGCCGCCTTCCAATGGGCATTGATCGGCAATTTGATGCAAGATCGTCAGATCGGCCGGCGGCAAAGTCCTGGACTTCCATAAACGGTGTTGCAGCTCGATGCGGTTCACGGTCTTTTCATTGGCCTGGAATATTTCAGGCTCAAACAAAGCGTCGTTTTGCGCCAAAAGTGCGTTCAGGGCGCCCTCCTGCGCTTGTTCGATATTGGCTCCGATGCCATTCAAGAACTCGACGCCGGCTTTGAGTTCCTCCCGCTTTTGTTCCAGCGCTGAAGTGTTGGCATTGGGGTCGAATTCCAGGGTTCGCACTTCACTCATCAAGACAGCGATGTCTGCATTGGCTTCCAGGAGCAACCCGCGGGTATAGCCATCCCTACCGATCAGGTTTTGAATGTTAGCTCCTACAGTTGAATATTGCCCAATTAAATCCGACTGACTTGTTAGATAAAATTGGTTGATGGCAGCCGTCGTTGTCGCCAGTTCCGGCGCCTGTGCCAGTCGAGCATATAAACGTTGTTGGGTCATCCAGTTATACGCATCGGAATACTGGCCCAGTTCATGGCCTCCCGCAGCAGTCAGATCATCAATTTCGGGCATGATACGCGGCAAATCGCCTCCGCCGCCGCCAGGATCGACCGGATAAGGGCAATTACACAAGGGTTGCGGCGGGCCAGGAGGTAATGTTTGAGATAAAAACCAAGCCACCGGCGCCCCGGGTTGGTCGGCGGCCGTGGCAAACGGCGGGATCAGGGCCGGTTCGCAGATGAACCGAGAGTTCAAAATAAAGAATTGGTTTGATGATGCATGAAACGCCCCTCCATTCCCCGCGTACCAGCGGTTGCGCGCATGGGTTTGCGGACTTATCTCAGCGCTTTCTGTCAGCAACAACCCCATGGTAGCTCCGTAAATCTGAGAATATTTGAAAGAAGTGGCGGTGCTGGGGCCATCGAACACAAAACCTTCGGCAGAGAGGTGGTTTACGGTATTGCAGCAATAATCGTTGTCGCTGAATGCATTGGTAAACCCGATGCCGGCAGTTCCCGCCGCGCTGCCGCTCGTCACGTCGCTTTGCGCGGTGTTGTCGAGCAGGTAACAACTTACATTGCTGTTCCCTCGCATACCCACTTCAAAATCCAGGAATTCATTGTCGTGTATGAACAGGTTTCGGCAGTTGTTCATGGTAAAGCCCGTTGCGCCGGAAGGCGCCATCATTTTAATCCGGTTGCCGGCAATTTCACCGAATCGCGTGATACCGATACCCATTCCGGCAAAAAAGTCGTCATTGGTGGTATGCGGGTGTTTTTTAACCTCGTTTTCGATGATTTTGAGCGAACCGGAAGGATCACAAGTGCTGACATAAATGCCGTCGGCCCAGGTTTCGATCCGGTTTTGCAGCAATTCGGTGGTTTTATTGTTTCCAAAGAATACATCGATGGCAGAAGCTCGCCAGGGCTCGTCCACTTCGGTGGGGCTGGAGAGGATATCCGTCAGGATTCCGTTGTCGACGGCTTTGATATTACTTCGTTCGCTATAGACGCCTTTGAACACATGTTGTATTTCATTGCCGGAAATATCGGCAAGCAGGCAATCGTAAGCGCGGATACCGGAGAGGTTGTGGTGGAATGCAGGTTCTGGTTCGGCTCCTGTAGGATAAACAAAAGAGATCAAGTCTGCAATTTCGCTTTGTTTGAACGAAAAGGTACTTCGATAAGCGATCACGCCGTTTCGAAGTTGAACAAACTGATTGCCGGCATCAATAATAAACCCCGAAACGTCATTCAAAAAGGCGCCCGCAAAACTTCGTTCCCCCGGCGCAGGAATTTGCGGATGGGGCGTATTGGGGTCAGAGGAGCCATAAGCAGGTTTCAAAAGTCCGGCGCCGGTTACCAGATTGCCCAGTATTCGAACTGTATTGACAGATGCAGTTAAAGGAGCAAGGAGTGGCGTATAAAACGCGACATAATTTTGTTCAAAAAAATTATTCTGAACCCAAATGCTCGACTTGTTTTCGCATCTGACGGCCCATTGCGCATCTCTGATGGTATTGTCCTCGGCGTGAATCCCTCCTTTTACTGTAATACCTTTCCACATGTGTTGGCATCCTTCGATTATATTGCGCTGCAAAGTAAGTAATGCCTTACCCCTAACTTCGATCTCTGCGCCCTGGTTCATCGTCACATGGCATTGGGAAAGATTCAGGTTTTGATCAACAATCAGCTTGCCATTGATTGTAATGCAGGCGCCCGATATTTATTTTGAAAAAAATTTGAATAAAATGATCGGCTACTTCATTCCACAACCAGCTCATCTACAAAAATCCAGCTTTTTAAACCTTTTCCAGGGTGCCAGGAAGGGTTTTTCAGCATATTCTCTACCTTGATTTTCACAAATCGCGCTTCAGCAGGATGTTTGAAGTGGCACCCCAACAAGTGTACTTTCTGTTCGCCCATCGATGTATTTGGGGCAAAAGAAGCAACGCCCTGTTGGGTGTACTTTTTACCATCCAGGGATGTAGACACCACCATGCCGATTGGCCGGTGTATCCATGATCCGTTATTTTCAAGGCAATGTGCAAAGGTTTTACTGATAGACTTTACTTCACCCAGATCGAGCGTAGCGGTTAAATGTTCTCCTTCATACCCGAGCCAGGTGTCGGCGCCTTGCGCATCGGCTATTTTACCATCAATGAGCGACGGTGCGCCTTTTGCCGGATATTTTGGCGACGGAGGCGCTGTCAGTGAAGCACTTTTTACGACCATTTTCTTTTTCACAAAAACGGCATCCACGAGACTTGACTGCGTCCAGCCAGCTTTGGCGGCAAAAGCCCGGACATGGGATGTTTGATCAAGCACTATGGTTCCCTGGTATCGGTTCGATTGCGTGGTGGGGGAGGCAGCTTCATCCAGGGTATAGTAAATTTCAACACCTTTAAATGGAAACTCCAACTCAACATGCGCCGTGTCGTCGAAAAATGATCGACCGTATTTTAATTTGGGAGGCCGAAGCACCATCGGTGCATCGTCAGAAACATCCGCCCCTGCGTAAATTTTTACCTTGGGAAATTGCTTTTTCCAGTTTTCCAGTGTTTCTGCCTGAATTCCGGTTTGCCAGATGAATAGTTTGTTCAGTCGCGACAGGGTAGGGAGCACCTCCTGTAAACTTTGATCTGCCCGAGTATTAGTGACATTTAAATATTCCAGGTAGCTGGAGTGTTTGAGCATACGAGCTAGTTGAGGGCTCGCT
>JAEUUR010000151.1 GCA_016787465.1 Saprospiraceae bacterium
TTCGAGCCAAGTATGTGGACAGAATTAGTTTTGGGAAAAATGTTCAGTTTCTGCAGATACCTCCCTACGGGCGGTATGACTGGTGGCACAGTGGGAAACCAAGTTCATCGGATTTCTCACTTCGTTCGAAATTTTCCCAACACAGCATATTTTCGAGCGTCAGCGAGAAAACTGATGATCAATTGCTTCTTTTTTGCGAGCAGTCATACCGACCGTAGGGAGGTATCTGCACCTCATTTTACCTGACTACAGTTTCTCTAATTTAATTCTGTCCATATACTCAATCGGAACAATCGAATCAATTCTAAAAGTGTTTCCACCCTTGCGCTTTCAAATCATGGAGGTTTCCGCCTTTGGTGCTTAGTTTAACGCCTTGTGAGGCATCCAGAATTTCGCCGGCTATGTAGATTTCCGGCAGGAACTTGATCTTTTCCGCGTCTTCCGGGCGGATGGTGAACAGCAGTTCGTAATCTTCTCCGCCACTGAGAGCGCACGTGATCGGGTCGAGTTTGAATTTGAGCGCCAGCAGTTCCGTTTCCGGATGGATGGGTACGCCATTTTCTTCAATGAGTGCCCCAACTCCACTCTGTTTGCAAATATGAAAAATTTCGGAAGCCAGACCGTCAGAAATATCGATCATGGCCGTAGGTTTAACGTCGACACGATGAAAGGCTTCGATGACGTCGAACCGGGCTTCGGGTTTGAGTTGACGGGTGATGGTGTATTGCTGGTTTTCGAAATTGGGCTGCACATCAGGCGTTTCCTGCCAGATGCGTTTTTCGCGTTCGAGGAGTTGCAGGCCCAGGTAGGCAGCGCCGAGGTCGCCGGTGATGCAGATGAGGTCGCCTACGCGCGCGCCGGAGCGGTAGGTGAGGCGTTCTTTTTGCCCCTGCCCGATGGCCGTGATACTGATAACCATGCCTTTGGGCGAGGAGGTAGTGTCGCCGCCCACCAGATCGACGCCGTAGTACTCGCAGGCGGCGCGGATACCGGTGTAAAGTTCATCGAGGGCTTCCACCGAGTAACGGTTGGAAATAGCAATCGACACGGTGATTTGTTTGGGAAGTGCATTCATCGCGTAGATGTCAGAAAGGTTCACCACCACTGATTTGTAGCCTAAATGTTTGAGTGGCGTGTAGGCAAGGTCAAAATGAATACCTTCCACGAGCATATCAGTACTGACGACGGTGCAGAAGTCGCCATTTTCGATAACGGCAGCGTCATCCCCCACACCTTTTAGGCTCGAAGGGTTGCGGAGTGGAAAAGCTTTGGTGAGGTGTTCGATCAGGCCGAACTCGCCGAGCGTGTTTACATCTGTGCGTTGCATGGTGCAAAGATACGGAAAGTGCTGAATGCACCACCGGCCGGAGCTTTCAGGTAAGCAAGCATTCAGGTCAAGATTAAGTGCCAGGTAGAAACCACCGGTTGGGAAATTATGGTATGGTCGGTTGGCCGGCACCTTTCCACGCGTTCATTCCACCTTTGAAATTATATACTTTTTCAAAACCGGTATTAACCAGGATTGAAGCAGCTTTGCTACTTCTGGAACCGGCTGCGCAATACAGAAGCACCGGTTTGTTTTTATCCAATGAATGGATACGAGCCTCAAAATCAGATTGATAGAAATCAAAATGGACTGCCCCTTCGATCCTGCCGGTTTGTTGAATTTCTTCGTTCGTTCTTAAGTCGACAATTTGAAGTGAAGGTGTGTTGTGGATCAACTCAAGGGATTGTTGTAAACTAATGTTTTCATATGGCTTGTCAGCTAACCGGCAACTAAAAATAGTAAGGCTGATTGCTGTCAGCATGTACATTTGCAACGTCATGGAGAAATTTTTGACAAAGTTATCCGACAATTTGAAACCGGTCGGAAAAGCCCAGCAAATAAAAAATTCAAATTAACAGTTTCGAGACAATGCAAACCAACGTACTTATAAAAAAAATCGCCCTGATTACTACATGTTTTTCGATGATTATTTCACATATTCAAGGCCAAAACCAGGGGTTTTATTTGGTGCCGACACCTCAACATGCAACAATGAATCCAGGGATATTTATGTTGGAAAATCTAAAGTTGGCAGGTGCGAAACCGGAATTGTCACCATTTGAAATGTGGTTGAATAAGCAGCCGCAAGTATTGACCCAACCGAAAAAAGAACAACAAATAATTGAATATGAAATAGACCGTTCCATTCAGGAGGAAGGTTATAGTCTGGAAATTAAGCCGCGATCAATCAAAATTAAAAGTGCAGGAAACGCCGGTTTCATGTACGCTGAACAAACTTTGATTCAACTTGCAACTCAAAATGGTAGTCGGTTTATCCCATGCCTAGATATTAAAGACACGCCCCGATTTAAGTGGAGAGGGATGCATTTGGATGAAAGCAGGCATTTTTTGGGCAAACAATTTGTAAAAAAATACATCGATTGGTTATTTACCTTGAAAATGAACGTGATGCATTGGCACCTGACAGATGCGCCGGGCTGGAGAATTGAAATCAAAAAATATCCCAAACTTACCTCTGTAGGCGCTTGGCGACCCGATCGACCGGGAATTTTATTTGGAGAGGCAGACACGGCCAGGGTAGGAGAGCCGCTGACTTATGGCGGATTCTACACCCAAAAAGAAATAGCGGAAATAGTCAAATATGCGCAGGACAGAAACATAACAATCATACCAGAAATTGAAATGCCGGGGCACACTACAGCAGCATTAGTCGCTTATCCTGAATATTCATGTACTAGAGGGCCATTCCCGATGCCAGGCGGGGCCAAAAATTGTCCATATCCAAATTTCTGCGTAGGAAATGAGGCCACTTATACTTTTCTGCAGGATATCCTGACCGAGGTCATGGACTTATTCCCAAGTGCGTATATTCATATAGGAGGGGATGAGGTGGAGCGACAACAATGGACAAAATGTGAGAAATGTCAAAAAATGAAAACCGAACTGCAGTTGAATGATGAAGCACAACTTCAAGTTGAATTCACCAAACGCATCGAAAAATTCATACAATCAAAAGGCAGAAAGTTGATGGGTTGGGATGAGATCATGGAAGGAGAGACACTCACACCAAGCTCAGGTGTTATGGTTTGGCGCGGCGAAGAATTGGCAAGAAAAGCTACAAAAGCAGGCCATGAAGTAGTAATCACACACAACTATTACTTCGATTTATATCAGGGCAACCCAAGGAATGAACCAATCACTTATGGATACCTGCCACTTGAAAAAGTGTATCAATATAATCCCGTTCCAGCTGATTTTGACGATGCGCAAAAGCAAAAGGTGCTAGGTGTGCAGGGATGTTTGTGGACAGAAAACGTTGAAAACCCTGAGAAGGCCGAATACATGTTGTTTCCACGGTTATTGGCATTGGCGGAGGTAGCATGGACACATGAAACCAATAAGGACTGGGTCAGATTCAAAGAGTCCGTACCAAGCTTGATGAATTGGCTGAAAAGTCGTCAAACAAATTTTGCCACCAGTGTTTTTGACCCTGAAATTGTTTTGAAACCCGACACCGTGCGTAAACAAATGTGGTGCTCAATCAATCAACAGGTACCCTTTGGTGATATTTTATACACATTGGATGGCTCTGATCCAAAAACAAATGGGAAAGCATACACCTCATCCATCCCGTTGAGTTGAAAAGCACTGATCAATACATGTGTAAATCTGAATAACGGAACCTGGAGTAAATCAATAAGTACAACCTACTCCCCATCATTGGCAACTGGCAAAAAATTAGTGGTAGAGCATCTCGCCCCAAACCCCTACAATGGAATGAAGCCATATGTGTTAACGGATGGCATGACTGGTAGCCAGGCATTTCACGACGGAAATTGGTTTGCTTTGTATGGAGACGATATTAATGCAACAATTGATTTAGACACTGTGATGAAAATCAAAAAATTGACAATGAACTGGTTAGAAGCAGAAAGAAGCTGGATTTACCTTCCGGAAAAATTGATGGTTGCAACAAGTGTGGACGGAATTGATTGGCAAACATCAACAATTTTAACCGAAATCGACATTGCTGCGGTCAGCAACGATCCTATAAAGACCTTGGTCATAGACCTGCAACAATCCCAAGCCCGATGGGTAAATATATATGCCAGAAACAAAGGCAAGCATCCAATATACCCGGACGGGAAATGTTGGTTGTTTATCGATGAGTTGAGGGTGGAGTGATTTCATCTGTCGAATTGGTTTAAGCCATATCTTTCAATAGTTCTGATTAATTTTTCAGCATAGGTGCGGTCGGTTGCATAACCAACTGATTTCAGACCATAAGCCCATTTTCGGTAATCACGACCGTGCTTTTTGAGTTTGGCATACCTGCCGGATGAAATCAAAATACTATGCGCTCTCCAGCTCAGTTTTGGATCATTGAACTTTAGAAAAAAGTCTTTGTGTGTATCATCCGTATGGTTGGTGCAATGACCTTTTCGACAATTTCTGGCAAAGCATTTCATGCCAAAATGATTGTTGTTTTGTACCGCCAGTTTGCTGGTTCCCGCCCTGCTTTCAATCAAGCCCTGAGCTAAGCTAATGCTTGCCGGCACACCATATTTAAGCATTTCTTGGCGTGCGATACCACTGAACTTTCTAATATATGCAGCAGAATGATCACCTTTTATGGTTTCAACCCTTACTGGTGCCGCATCATTTTCGCGTTTCGGAGCGGGCTTTTCCTTTTTAACCGTAGGTTTTTTTTCTTTATTCGTAGGTTTCTTCTTCGGTTCATTTGCAACGCCGAGTTCTGCTTCCTCTTCCCAATTGATGCCCGGCTGAGCATATCCTAATGATGCAGACATTTCTGAATTGGCGCCAAAAAAGTAATAAACTACGCAAGCCAAAAAACCAAACTTTAAAAGGGTGCGGCGTTGGAAAATACTTACCGAAGCCCTGGTTCTAAGGAACTTCAAAGCAAGCACATATCGCTTTATTGCTTTAAATAGGTTAACCAAGGAAAAACTTTCCGAGTTCGAAGATTGGCGCTGGTGATAATAGGCGCCGGGCAGGTTGCTGACTTTTTTGGTTTTTCCAAAGCCAGTTGACCGAAACGAATTTGTTTCGGCATTCTCAATTTCAGTGTACCATTTGTTCTTTCCCATGACGGCGAGTATTTTTTTACAAAAGTAAAACAAAATGTTTTGTTTCAAAACAAATTATTTAAAAAAACAAAACATTTATTTTTTATATAATTTTATATACTTGATTATTAGGTATTTAATTAAAAATTATTTGTTTTAAATTGTGTTTGTTTTCCCAATTTGTTTTCCTTTTTTAGTATTGCAATAATCTTTTGAAAAAAAGATTTTAGTCCTAACCATCCATTCTTCAAGTTTAAGCGTCCATGAAAGCAGCGTTTGGTTTCCGCTTTTCGTTTCAATGTCAACCTATTAATTCCGGCGTTAACCAGACAAACTTTACACAAAATCGCTTAACTTTCCAACCGAAATCACCTATGGATTTCACTCTGAATCTGGAACGCATCGAAAAAGACTTTGTCACGGCTTTGATCCGGCAGGAACGCTGGGCACAACAGCAGTTGTATGAGCAGCACTATGGTAAACTCATGGGCGTGTGTATGCGTTATGGCAGTTCGCGGGATGAAGCTTTGGATTTGCTCCATGAAGGTTTTATCAAAGCATTCCACAACATTGGCAAGTACAAACCCGGCACTTCCATTTATTCCTGGTTGCGGACCATCATGGTGAATACCTGTATTGACTACTACCGCAAAAACATGCGTCGCCGTACGGAAGATCTGGATTCAGCCTATTTTGTTGCTCAGGACGACCCAGATGTGTTAAGCAATCTCTCTGAACAGGAAATACTCGCCGCCGTGCAGGAATTGTCGCCAGCCTACCGGGCCGTTTTTAATTTGTATGTAGTTGAAGGTTATTCCCACAAAGAAATCGGGGAAGCGCTTGAAATTACTGAGAGTACCTCCCGTTCAAATCTCGCCAAAGCCAGGTTGAAACTGATTGAATATTTTTCCCAAAAACGGCTAGATTTTGAATATAAATCCGGATCCTCTACTTAGTTCTAAATCGATGGACTTGAATAATTTTGACAAAAAAATCAAATCTTCCCTTGAAAACCTGGATGTGCCTTTTGATGCCACTTCCTGGTCGGCTTTAGAGCACAAGCTCAACAAGCCGTTTAGCGAGGAAGAACCTTCCGCTGTCGAGCCGGTTGATTTGGTTTCCAAACGTGTACTGGATCGTATCGACATCCCATATCAGCACAACCATTGGAATATTTTAGCTCGGCAATTGGATCGCCTGGCTACCATTCGGCGTATCAGAAATTACAAAATTGCAGAAGCGGCTATTTTTATATTATTGTTAGCCAACGTACAGTTTTTCTTTGGCGGTATTGGCGAAGTTATCAAACAAACGAGTCCTGAAACTCCTGAAATTTTGAAGCCGATGGCTGATAATGGCAACGGCAAAAAAAGCAAACGGGGTTTGAGTGTTGAACAAAATGCTACTGCTGCGACTATTACCGACGCATCCTTTTTCGATCCTTCCTCCTCTGATCCAACCAATATTTCGATCTCATCTCCTTCATTTATTGATCAACATAGTATTTATACTCAAGCCGGTTTGGTGCATTTTGATGCGGTTGAACTATTACCAAATGGCATTCGATCCATGGCCAATGCAGATCAGACACCGACATCCCCTTATCAACTTCCTATTAAACCAACCAAAACATCAGCACAGTGGTATGCCTCTGCTTTTGGTGGTTATGATATGCATCAAATTCAAAATGGGCAATTTCAAACCAGCAATTCAGGGTATGGTTACGGCATGACAGTTGGTTACAGAAAAGGCAAATGGGGTGTGGAATCAGGCATTGTTTACCAACAAGTTTCTTATACGCCTGAAAAAATAAATGAATTTTATGCAGGCAACCCGGTTGATGGCTTTTTGGCATCTCACAATACAGAAGTGGCAGGCGACCTGGTGTCCATTCCAGTCAGGGTTACCCGTCAATTAGCCAATTTGAGTAAAACGACGGTGCATGCGAGCGCCGGCGTTTCAGGTAGTTTTGCAGCAGGAAAACGGTTTTCCAAAAAATCGGTTTTTTACCCTGGGACTTCACAATCTTCAGGAAATGGTCCTGATCCGGATCTAAATCCAATCCCCAACAAGAAAAATGACGGCCTGCTTGAAGGCGGCGGTTTTGCTGGAAACAGCCTCCTGACCGCTGAAATGGGCATACGCATCGAACGCCCAATTAGTCGGCGGTACACCGCGTTTGTTGCGCCAAGTTATCGAAGGAATCTTAACCGCGGATTTGGCCCTCAAGGTGAAAAAGTGCATTCATTCATGCTGCAAGCAGGAGTTATGGCTACCCTTTAGTCTTTTATAACGTTTGCTTCATTTTACTGCAAACTCTCTTGTACCTTTGCGGCATGATTTCATTCCGACTTGCCGACTCCTCCGACATCCATGATGTTTCAGTCCTGTTAGGTTCTTTGTTTGAAGAGGTGGAACACACAATCGACGCTCAGGACATTGCTGAAATGTTTGAAGAAATCGAAAGCGACGATCACCATTCAACTTTGTTGGCTATCAACGATGACGACGATATCGTTGGCATTCTTACCATTGTGGAATGCTTATCCATTTCTGCCGGCGGTAAATACGGCGCCATCAATGAACTTTATGTTGTTCCTGAATATCGCTCTGAAGGGGTGGGTAAAATGTTGATTGATCAGGCTAAAGAACTCGCAGAATCCAGGGAATGGAATCGGCTTGAAGTGACAACGCCAGGCGATGACTTTTCGAAAACTTTGCGTTTTTATGAACGGGAGGGTTTTTATAAAATTGGCCCAAGGTTTTGTTTCCGGGTTGATTAATTTATTATTTGGGCACTCTAATTTGAACCAGTTTTATGGCATACACCGAGTCAACGATGCTTCCATTGGGCACTGAAGCGCCTGAATTTGTTTTGCCTGATATGCTCAATGGCGGCTTGGTTAGCCTTCGGGATTATGCCTCCGACACGGCCACAGTGATCATGTTCCTGTGCAACCATTGTCCTTATGTGTTGTATATCAATGCCGAACTGGTAAAGATCGTTTCGACATATCAAGAAAAAGGTGTTTCTTTTATTGGAATAAACAGCAATGATGCTGAAAATTACCCTGAAGACGCACCGGAAAAAATGGGCCCTCATGCCCGTGATGTTGGTTACCATTTTCCATACTTGTATGATGAAACACAAGAAGTAGCTCGTGCTTACGATGCCGCTTGCACGCCTGATTTTTATGTTTTCGATGGCAACCTTAAATTGGTGTATCGAGGCCAACTTGATGCCAGCCGGCCCAAAAGAAATCCAGTTGAATGTACTGGCGCCGACTTACGCGCCGCATTGGATGCCGTGATTGCCGGTTCCTCCCTTAACCCGGTTCAAATTCCTTCGGGTGGATGCAACATTAAATGGAAAAATTAATTCAGCTCCAACCTCTATCGACACCAACTAATTCCGACATTCAATTGATGAACGATTATGCGACCTGAACAAATCACAGACCAACTTCTTCACGATTTTATCACAGCCGGCCTGTATGAGGATATACATGATGGCGATCATACTTCTTTAGCAACCATTCCTGCCGGTGTACGTGGCAAAGCTGTACTAAAGGTGAAAGATTACGGCATTATTGCAGGTATCGAACTTGCAGAGAAAATTTTCAAACATATAGATCCTTCTGCTAAATTTACCGTTCACAAAGCCGATGGCAGCGACATGCTTTACGGCCAAACAGCGTTTGAAGTGGAAGCCGATACCAGGGCACTGTTACAAGGTGAACGCCTGGCACTCAATTGTATGCAACGAATGAGTGGAATAGCTACACTCAGTAGCCGTTTTGCATTTGAAGTTGGCGATCTGCCTGTTAAAGTGCTCGACACACGCAAAACCACCCCACTTATCCGCTTTTTGGAAAAATGGGCAGTCAAAATTGGCGGTTGCGAAAACTACCGTTGGGGTTTGTATGATTGGATGATGATCAAAGACAACCATGTTGATGCTGCGGGCGGAATCAAAAAGGCCATCGAACGCGCCCATAACTATCAAAAAGAAAAAGGCCTTCAATTGAACATCACTGTTGAAGTTAGAAACCTCGTTGAAGTGGAGGAGGTGCTTGAAGCCGGAGGAATTACCCGTATCATGTTTGATAATTTTGAGTTGCCTATTCTCCATGAAGCGGTTGCGATGGTAAATAAACAATTTGAAACAGAGGCTTCCGGTGGCATTACCTTGTTTAACGTACGAAAATATGCCCAAACAGGCGTGGATTATGTTTCGGCAGGCGCACTGACACATTCCGCGCAGCCTTTGGATCTCAGCCTCAAAATTGTAAAATAACCCGCATTTACATTAAACCTTCATCGGCAAAACTGTAGTACCCTCTTTCTGAAACGATCAGGTGGTCGAGCAGCGGAAGATCGAATATTTTGCCTGCTTGTTTTAGCCTTTCCGTCAGTTCAATATCCGCTTTGCTGGGGTCGAGGTTGCCGGAAGGATGATTATGTATAGCAATCAAGGCAGAGGCGCGTGCATCGAGCGCCGATTTAAACACCAGTTTTAAATCAACCACCGTTGCCGAAACCCCGCCTATGCTCATGCGCTCCCGCGCGAACACTTCATTGGCCCGGTTGAGCATTAAAAGCCAAAATTCTTCGTGGTGTAAATCGGTTAAGCGGGTTGATATGGCGTTAAAAGCATCGCGACTGCAACTAACCTTCGGCCGATGGCGTAAATCTGAAAGCTGTCGCCTTCTGCCTATTTCCAATGCTGCAGCAATTGTGACGGCTTTAGCCTGGCCAATACCTTTGAAACGTTGTAAATCTGCCGGACTGCGGCGACCGAGATCATGCAGGTTATATTCAACAGCTTCCAGGATTCGTTTTGCTAACGCTACAGCGCTTTCGCCAATGGAACCAGAACCGATTAATATGGCCAGAAGCTCCGCATCAGAAACAGCATCGAGTCCTTTGGTCAAGAGTTTTTCGCGGGGCCGGTCTTCTGCTGCCCAGGCAGAAATGGAGTTGTATTGGTAGGGTAGTTTCACTTGGTAATGAATTTTTTTGATTGGCAATTATTTTTTCTGAGTGCTTCGTAAAATAGCATTCACATAAAATTAAATGAAATTTCGCCAACCTTTCTACTCATTAACGCTTCATTAAACCTTAGCAATTAAACCGAAATTGTTCAAATTTGTCCAACTTTTCAAACATCATTTTTAAAACCATTCAAATCACACTATGAAGATCAAATTGTTTTTGTTCGCTTTCGCTGCGCTGGCTGCCATGTCTTTTACCTCAAACGATTTTGCCCGTCCTTGGGAACTCCTTGGACAAAGAAAGGTCAACTTTGCTGCAGATCGCGATGAGATTCTCGTTACACGCGCCGAAGGTTTGTTTACTGGTTTGCAACTGAAAGTAAAACGCGGCCCAATCAACATGCACCGGGTAGTAGTGCACTATGGCAATGGCGAAACCCAGGAAATTGAACTGCGCGAAAATTTCCGGGCAGGCAGTGCAAGCCGAATCATCGACCTGCCAGGCAATAAACGAGTGATCAGGAAAGTCGTGCTTTTTTACGACACCAAAAACTTTGCTGCCAGCAAAGCCGTCGTTGAGCTTTGGGGAAGGCATTAATATTGATCCGATTGATCCGATTGTCGGCTTCGACGCAGGTTCAATACTGAAGCATTCAGGCAAGATTGATCCCGAATTTTGGGTTGTCCCCAGGGTTCGGGATTTTTTTTTTGCTGCTCTTTTTTCACAAAGAGTTACAGGAGTTTCAGGAGTGTATTGATTTTACTTCTGAAACTCTTGTAACTCCTTGTAAAAAAAGATGCTCAAAATTCAAACCCTTTGCCTAATTCAAAGAGAACTGAACAGTTACCCCTGAGCTGATCGTCGTAATCGGGAATGACTGTGAAGTTTTCGGCACCGTTTTGCGATAGTCGGTGAATAAGCGGAGTTTCAAACGTTTGTTCAGCGCATATTCGATCGACGGGTTAATGGCCACCGTTCTGGCGCCACGCGTCGGCACGGCTTCATTCGGGCTGTCGAGCAAGTGATTGATCGTAATGTCGTCGCGTACTTCAAAGTCAAATTTGAAATTCAGGTCGTTTCCTTGCTGTGGCGCTCCTCCGGCGCCTGGCGTTGGAGCAGGGGCGGGAGTTGGCGTGTTCTTCTTTTTCTTGGCTGATTTCTTTTTCGTTGCCTGTGCTTTTTTCTTGCCGGTAAGGAATGGGATATTGACGTTTTTCATTCGATATCCAAAGCCCATCGTATAGCTGGTAGAACGACTTTCCGCCAATTGGTAATCGATGAATGACATGGAAAGCATCCTCGACTTCTTGTAGTCAGCCTTAAAAGTCATTTCATTTTTCAATTTTACATCGATACCAAACAACGGCTGCAGTTCCTCACGTACCACCACTTGCGGAATTTCATACCGTGCGATGTAGTTGAAATTCAACTCGTCGATCTTATACGGATTGGCGGGTTCGAAAAACAGGTCGGTATTGTAGGAGTTCACCGTGAGTGTGTTTTTATAACCGTGTGAAATTTGCACACTGGAGAACACCTTATTTAGTTTTCCAAGTTTGCTCAAACCGTTGTAGTTCAATTTCCAGTTCACCGAAGGCAGGGTTTTGAAAAGATCCAGGTTTACCTTATTCGGGTCGGAATCGGTATAAGCAGCCACAAAGGCAGGTGTTAAAACCTCTTGTTGGATTTTACCAAAACCTTTCACATAACCTTTGTCAATTTCATGCTCCTCCAACGGCAGGCCTGAATCATTGCCCAACCGTTTGGAGATGATCGGACGGTACTGTTCATATTTGGCAAACAAACCATTGATGTCGTTATTGAACAAGGTCTGCATGGAAAAATACGACACGGTGAAACTACCCATATCGCGTTGGGCGCGGTGTTGGTAATCAACGGCATCCGGGCCAAGTACAAAATCCTGGTCTTTAAACAATTCCGTGCTGTTCTGCGAATATTGTTTGTTGGCCGTTAATTCAATCCTGAAATCGCGGAATGGTTCAACAGTAACGCCTGCGTCGAAAGTTTGCTGGTAATTGCGCATTACTTGCTGGTTAAGTTCGGGGCGGTGGGTAATCCAACCGTTGCGCCCGGCTTCGTCCAGCCACTCGGATTTAGGTTGAACGCCTGCAATGAACGCCCAGCCCGGCGCCTCAAAACCTTCGCTTAAGCCCATCAGTTTTGCATCGGGTGAAAAACCTGGAATAATCGTGCTGTATGTTTCCGTGTAATTGAAACGCCCCTTGCGTATCAACATGAGCGGTCGCAAAGCGATGCGTTCTGCCATCGATGGCTCACGGTCTTTTTTCTTCTTGTCTTTATCTTTCTTTTTATCGTCGGCAGCCGTTTTATCATCGGCTTTGCCTTTGTCGTCGGCCTTCGGGTCGGTAGCTCCGGGTTTGCCGGTGGCAGGAGCTCCGCCGGGCTGCGTACCACCTGCTCTTGGATCTACACCGCCTGCGCGACCTGGCGCAACAATCGGGCCGCCAGAGCTTGGGTCAACGTTGTTGCGATCGTTGGAATTGCGATCCGGCACACCGCCATCGTTCCCTTTTCCGGAAGGCACTTTGCCACCTGCGGGGTCTTTGCCGCCGCCCGGAGCCTTGCCGCCGCCGGGGCGTTTGCCGCCAGGGCCGCCACCGGGTAGTGGAGCGCCGCTGTCGTCGCTGTCCTCGCCGCGAGAATCGATGTTTTTGCCACCGCTGTTTTTACCACCCGGTTTGGCGGGTTTGTTAATTTTAGCGAGGTATTTGCTTTTATTGTAGAGCGACTCGAAATTCAAATCGCCATTGATCTGTCGGGTGCTGTTGTTCTGAATCACATTACCCAGGCTTCGTTCATTCAGCCGATCCTGATAAGGTTCGGCATCAAGGTTTTGCAATTTTAAAGATTGGGCCGTCCAGGTGTAACCGGCTGAATAGGAGGCTTTCATCGTTACCCAGTCCATAAACGGAATGGATTTGAACGGCAGGGTGTAGTTCAAACTTGCATTGTGGGTGTAACCTTTCGGGCGCCCCAGGTTTTTGAAGTTTTCCCATAAAATTTTGCGACGTTCTTCCGGCGTTACCAACTGCCCGTCGTCGTCGTATTGAAGCGGCTCATCGAGGATGCTCCGTGCGGTAGCGTCGAAATTAAAACGCAGTGATTTAGCGATCGTCCAGCCGAGGTCATAATTTCGATCCCAGGTAAACCGCCGGTTATAAAACGTATTCAATTTGGGGTCTTCATCCGCAAAACGATACGTAGTAACCGAAGCGATCCGTTCCAGCGTGGTGCTGAAACCGTAAGTTTCCGGCAGCGGATTGAAATTGAAATCAGTTATAAACTTAAGGTACTTATCCTTTTTAATCAGTTTTTTGAACGGCTGTATCGGCTTCAAACCGGTGGCGTAGTTCCAGTCGAGCGCACCTTTGTACTGGTTTTGTTCGCCGGATTCAATAAACGGCGTCCGTGTTCTTTGTTGATTGAACGCATACGTCACGCTGAAGTTTTCGATGTTCCAGGGCATAGGCAGTTTTCTTGGTCTACCTTTGCGTTCCTTGCGTACGTTGGTAAAGTTATAACCTCGCACGATGGTCACATCCTGGGCCATCCGTTTGATTTCATCGGCTTCTTCCGGCGTATCGGCATCCCGCATTTTGTCCTTCAGCTTGATGTCGAGGTCGTACGGGTCGTATTCCGGGTTCCGGGTAATGTTGGAATACTGTGCATAAAACGGCACTTTTAATCCGCTTTTTTCTGGCAGCAGTTTGCCCAGTTCGATGTTGGTCGAAATATCGTATTGCAGAATTTCTTCGCGCTGTCGCTGGGCTACTTTTTCTTCAATACTTCCCCATCCGATACTGGTGTAACCGCCGGCCAGGGAAATATTGCCAAAGTCGGCCATCTTAATATCAACACGGGCCTGACCTGCATAGCCACCCTGTTCATTGAATCCGTTGAGGCGCAATTCATTGAGCCAAACCTCCACGCAATGCTCGTTGTTTTGGTTGTTGTCTTCGTCGGTGTTGCGCACCCCGATCATGATGCCTTTCACATAACCCAGATTCGGATTGCCTACCACTTTCACCCGACCTCGACCGTTTTCGGGATCATTTATAATAAACGGAGTGCTTTGAGGCCAGTTTGGATCGGCGTTTCGTTGTTTTTTAGCCGTAATCAACAAATCCAGTGGGAAATCAAATTCATTCTCCGGGCGCCACACTTCTTCCTTGTAAGCGCGACTGTCAGGATTTCCATTCAAATTGAGCGGATCCGAAGGGTACAACGGGAGTTCGTACTCGTAATAGTTACTTACAAAGTCGGAACCCATCCGGATAAATATCTTGAGGTCGGTGGAGTCCAGGGGGAAGTTAGCCGGGTCCAAAGCTTCTGCATGCGCAAACATCTTGAGGCGTTTGTACTGACGCAAATCCATATTCAGGGTTTTGAACACCGCACGGGCTTGGCACCATGGCAGGTTGCAAACGCTCATAGCCAGCGATTGTTCGTTTTGAAGGATGTCGGGGAATGCGCCTACAGATTGCTCGCGCTGAATACCGAAAGGAATCGTATAGTTGAACGGAACCCTGGCCGAGTTATCTTCAATGCTCACAGCGTTGATGTCGAAAGGGATCTGCGTGTAGGGTTTGTCACAAATACCGCCTGGGTCTACATTCGGCAAGCTCTGGGTAAACCGGCGCCACTGGTTGCGGCCCAATTCAAGGGTAGCAAAACGGAAGGTGGTACGCTCTGTAAATCCTTTCCAATACATCCGAATGAAACGAATAGAGCGGAAATCCTGAATGCCGCCAAAAGCCTTTCTGCGTTTCAGATCGAGCGGCACTTTAAAACGATACCAGGTGTACTCGCGTCCGTTTTTAGTGAAAGTGACTGTGTTAGCAATTAAATCGCTGATAGCCGGGTGGTTTTCATCCAGTACTTCCTGGCCATTCACCACGGTTTTGGGCAATTCAATTCTATACTGGAAAAAAGCCTCAGTTTCATTGAGGGAGCGGTCGCGGTTGAGGTCTTCCTGATCCGGGAAGTTGGTAGCCGAAGGGTTTAGGTTGTTCGATTGATTAACCGGTGAGTTTCCTTGCGAGTTGTTGAACTGGCGATAACGAAGCAACAAACCTGGAGGTTGATTTTCAAACGAAGGATCCCTGAAATATTTAAAGTCGTCGTTTGCAGGGTCGGCAGCCACTTGCGCTTTGAAATTCGGCGCCAACTGGGAATTCTGGATGGTATTGTACCAATCCGCAAAGAAAGTGGCTTCATCGGCATTGTTCAAACCATCGAGGCCCAAATCCTGCAAGGCGCGGTTTTGTTCCTGGTTGTCGAATGCATTGACTACCGGTGGTTCAATCGGCACCCGACCCCATGTTGTATTGTCAGTTACGGCATTATTTCCGGTGGTAGGCAGGCCGTTTTCGAAGAACTGGCGGGAATCGCGCATGACGTCTTCAGAAATAGACCCTAAATCGATGTACATAGATCCGGGGTCGGATACTGGGCTGCCGTCATTTTTGTCCATGTAAGGGTTGAGCACCCAAAACTCTACGAATTCGATGTTGGCGGCTTCGAAATCATTGGTAGATACTTCACGCATGAATCCGGCCCAACGGGTTTCAGGCAATTTCAAGGTTCCATCTGAATTCATTCCTTCTGAAACATTCGGATAACCATCAGGGAGTTCGAAATTGTAGGGGCCGCGGTCGCGCGGGTAAAAAGTCACATCCAGTGGACGCAGGCTTGATTGCTCAAACGGCGTTAATTGCCGGTTCGGGAAAATCTCCTGGTACTGAATCAGGGTGGTATACGGGTCATCTGCGTCGATAGCATCGCGAGCACTCGGGTCGGCTACGTACCACGACAGACCTGCGCGGTTCGCGCCAAACGCCAAACCCGATGCGTCATATTCCTTTTTAAACAAAATGGAATCCCCCGGCACAGATGCGATCACCCACTGGTTGAACTGGGTGGTGAGCGGCAGGTTGGCGGTGCTGCCTTCAAAGTCATCGAGGTACACAATACCGCCTTTATCGCCGCCCTGATTGATGGCACGGTTGTGACCGGGCTGCAATACGGCAACCTCCGCCTGAGCGCTGATCGAGGAAGCTTCTTTGGTTTCTATGAGTGGGAGTTTATCAATCAACTTGGTGAGCCAGGGCGCATCTTTGGAGATACTGAAATCCACGCCGTACATCTTGTTGTTGATCGGGTCGTCGCCAAAATTCACCTTTTGGGTCAACGGTCGTTCAAACAGGTTCATGAACGTAGCCCCGATGGTGAAATCCTTGTTGAAATCATAATCGAACCTGGCCCCGATCATCGATCGACTTTGGAACCCAAAAAACGTATTATCCTCAAAGCTCACATTCACGCTTTGGCCCGACTGCAAAATGGCATCGTTAAGGATTTTTACCTTACCAATGTTGTAATCCACCGAATAGTCGATCCCTTCGCGGAGTTGCTGCCCGCCGGCTGTCACCCTGACGGATCCTTGAGGCAGGTTGAAGGTTCCCAGTGAAATCTCAGAACTGGTGCTGGATTTGTAGGTGCCTTTCAACATGTAGCGGTTTAACTGTTGAAATTCACGTGCCCGGAACAGTGTGGAGTCGTACAATTGAGGATAGGTGTACTTTTTAACTACATCTGCCGTACCGCCAGCTTCGGTAATTTTCCCCTGCATAAAACTGCCGAACGGTTCAAGCACCGGGAACATCACACGCCCTGAACGCAAGTTAATAGTGATGCCGGGCACGAAGTCGAATATACCGTCAGCGCCGGGGTCGCCTTGCAGATTCAGGTTATCGAGGTTGAAAATCTGAAGCAATGGGCGCGATTTGAGGTCGGTTGGAATGTCGTCGGCGGCCAAAAAGCGGCGTTGTCCTTTACCTGGGTCTTCGTAATAGATGTCGAAACGGAACTCTTGCGGGTCGACGTTGGCCGTTCCCACCGCATACACGTTTTTCATCATCAAATCCCAGATCGGGTAGCGCACGTTGGCGGTGGTGCTTTTCAACATTTTAACGAAAAGCACGTTGGTTTTCAAAGTGTCTAAAGAGTTTTTCCGGGCGATATCACTGGAAAATTCACCGATTTTATAAGGAATACCATTGTAAGTATATTCCATGGCCACACCCAAAACCTGGTCGGGCTGAACGTTGAGGTTCACGGATACAAAACCGAGTTGCGGATCGAAGTTAAATTCAGTCGGACTCAACTGACGTGCATTCACTTTTTCGAAATCCTGAATTTGTTTCATTCCAAAATCTGTAGTGAATTGAGTCACCACTTTGTCGCTGTAACGGAGCGAAGGGTCCATTTCAAGTTTATCTAAAATGGCCGTGTAGAGTTTGTTGTTTTCGTTGGTTGGTAGGCCTTTTTGCTTTATATCGATGGCTACCGGCATGGGGAGTTTCCATTTTGTGGTAGAATCCGGCTCCGCCAGATCAGCCAGTGCAACGATATCGCGGGTATTGACTGTTTCTTGTTTGTCGTTGGTGATCCACACCTCCATCCGCGTGATATTGAACAGCGATTGTGGCACGGGCAGGCACTTCATAGCCGGCTCGAATTCATTGCGGTTCCAATGGGAAATAAAGAAGTGGCGGTTTTCGTCGTATTCGTCGATGGGCTTCATGAATTCCTGCACCTGTGCGCCGCCCTGCACTTTCATGGTTGACTGGCGGGAGCGTTGCTGACTGGCGACAAGTGTGGTGCGCAAGTGGCCGAATTTCATTTCCGTTTTTACACCAAACAGGTTTTGAACGCCTTTGATAAACTGGGAACGGGAGTTGAACGACACGTTACCCGCTTCGATATTTTGCAGGATTTCGTCTTCTGAGGCGCCGCTTTTTGCATCGTATTTCAACTTCATCTGGTTGTCGAAGTCGAAAGTTGCCTGGGTGTTGTAGTTGAAATTCAGGTTGAGCTTTTCACCGATTTTGCCCTGGGCGCTCATATTGATGTCCATGTCAAAATCAAAGTTGCCGGTTTTTTGTTGGCGGAGGGTTAGGATGGGGTTTTGGATTTTCTGGTAATCGAAACCGAAAGTGAGGTTGATATTTCCCTGAGGTTTGATATCGACATTGGTGCCTCCGAACAGTTTATCGATGAGCGAATTTTTGATATCGAATTTGGCCACCGGGTCGCCGGCGCCGGAGGAATTTTGATCGCCGGGCAATACGACGCCCTGAAGACGGTCGAAATAAGCGTTTTGCTGTTGACGGTCGCGCCAGCGCACGTATTCGTCAAACGTCATGTACGTAGGAGCGCGGTAATATTCGTCGCCAATTTTTTCAATGAGGAGGTAAGAATTGGTTATCGGATCGTATTCCACCGTTTGCTGAATCGCCTTTGGATCGCGCAAATCGATGGGATTGCCGGTGCCTTCCAAAAACGACCCTTGCCGTTCTCCAAGTGGAGGAAAGGTATCAACAGGCGGCGTAACGTTACCAACGGAAAACGATTCCGTAGGTCGGTACTCATAGGCTACCGGACGTGTTTCATCAGGAAACAGAATGGTAAGCACGTTGTCTTGCCACGATTTCGGGTAGGAAAATGCGTACAAAGCGCAGAGTGCAAGCGCGGCAGAAGCCGTAAGAAGGCTATTCTTCTTCGTCATTTTGAAAAAAGCAGGTAGAGTGACCAGGATTTTTGTGATTAAAGCGATTCAAGTGATGGGTATAAAAACGGATTAATGCCCGACAAGACACATTTAATGCCAAAATCAGGCGTAACGCAGTTGGTTTTGTAAATTGTTTTGTGTTTGTAAGTGTGTATACTTCGCGCTGCCAAGTTTTGAGCATGGCCTTCGGCCCAAGTCATTGAAAAGCAGCGCTCTGTATGACAGGTTATGTACTAGACATGCCAGCTTACGGTATAAATGACGCACCAGTCCGATTTCAGGTTGCCTGAGAAGGGGAGAAATTGTTGTTGAAAAAGGGATAAGTCTTCCTATAGAGGGCCGGAAGGCAGGGTTTCGTTTTTCAGGGCAGCCACTTGCTCATCGAGGAAGGGCGCCAACAGCAAGTCGGTGTGCTGGTGAAAACAACGGAAGAGGTCGGCAATAAAATGCAGTCGGTCGGGCAAATCGGCCCAATCGATGGCGCCGGTATCGAGCAGGCTGTCGGGCGTAGGGTCGATGCCCGCCAACAGGTTCAACAACTCGGGATCTTCCAGGGAACGCAGGTTTGCAGAAAACCCGGCGGATAAATCAGCGCCCAGGGGCAAATTAGCGCCGCCCGGGAAACCTAAAAACATCATTTTATCGGTTAAAAACCGCCTCAGGCGCAGGCGCGCCTGTTCGGCAAACCGCTGCAACAAGTCGTCGATCGGCGTAGGTTCCTGAAAAATAAACTTGTAAATGGGGCCGACCCATTTCAGCCAGGGGCTTTTGGGGAACAAGGTGTCCATCACTTGGCGTTTAAATTCCTC
>JAEUUR010000098.1 GCA_016787465.1 Saprospiraceae bacterium
TAAAAACTGCTTTCTGTACATCAAGCGGATAGTCATTTTGAGGGGAATGGTTATAAAAGTTTGCAGGATCCTATTTTGTACTAACACTACCATGAAAACATCAAACTTCCTCCTCGCGTTATTTGGCTTTGCCACCCTCACCAGCTGCTCCATCCTCAGCAAAAAAGACCTGACCAACACCACCTGGGTGTATGTGGACAACGACTGGACCTACGAGATCCATTTCATGAAAAACGGGGCGCTCACCACCACGCACCCCAACGATAAAACTGTGGGGAATGATACCTGGGAGCAAAAAAAGGCATCTGTGTATTTTTACTTCAACGACCGGTACTCCATCTATGAAGCGCAGCGGAAAGGGAAACGCATGATGATTGGAACAGGCAAAAACCAAAGCGACAGCTGGGCGTTTACCATGACAAAAAAGTGAAACCCGCCCGTTTAAATCGCATTACATCATGAACCTGAACCAAATCACCGTCCCCTCCCTCGACCTGATCCAATCCATACCTTTTTACGAAACCCTGGGCTTGAAACTGATCGTTCGGGCGCTGCCGCACTATGCCCGGTTCGAGTGCCCGGCAGGTACATCCACGTTTTCGCTGCATCAAACCGCCGTGTTGCCCCAGGGAGAAGGAATTTGTGTGTACTTTGAGTGCGAAAACCTGGATGAACAGGTCGAAATGCTCAAAGCAAAAGGCATCCGGTTTGAACAGGACCCCACCGATCAAAGCTGGCTGTGGCGAGAAGCCCGGCTGAAAGACCCCGACGGCAATCAAATCATCCTGTTTTATGCCGGCGAAAACCGACTGAATCCGCCCTGGAGAATCTAATCTTTAGGTAGCTGGCGGGGGGCTGAAAAACTTGATTCTTCAAGCAAAACAGATTCAATAAATGATTAATAGATCAAATGATTAATAGATTGTTGATGTGGATTTTAGAGGGCTGATTTAAAAGCACCCTCACCGTGTTTTTTATAGTCTACAGTACTTCATCCATCAAACATCTCCTTCAACAATCTATTAATCATTTGATCTATTAATCATTTAATAAATTCATCCTGCTTGAAAAACCTCAGCGCCTTCCAACAGAACCAGGCGTTTTTCACAGGCAATTAATGAGACAGAACATTCAGATACCGGTTAAATTTGCATCCATGCCTTTGTACCAACTATTGCTTTTCAGCTTTTTGACCCTTGTAACTTCCTGCCGCGGACAAGTAAAAACGGACGCCCCTGGAAGCACCTCCAATTACAAACCGGTGCCTGACGTCATCCGGAATTTTAAGGCCAAAGGTGTAGCCCCCGATTTTGATACCACCCTGGTCAGTCAGTACATCCGAAGTATTTTTCAGGATTCGAAGGGGAATATGTGGTTCGGTACCTTGGGCGAAGGCGTCGTGCGATATGATGTAAAAACCCTCACCTATTTTTCGGATTCGGATGGTTTTTATAGCACTTCGGTGTATGCCATCAATGAAGATCATAACGGCAACCTTTGGTTCGGTACCGATCAGGGAGTGTATAAATACGACGGCAAGGCTTTTAGAAACTACAGCAAAAATGAAGGCCTGCTCCATGTAGACATCACTCGAAAAGGAATTCTGGTCGACAAATCGGGCGCGATCTGGGTAGGTACCCACGGTGGTGTTTACCGATACGACCCGTTTGTCGATATTCAAGGCGGCGCATGTTTTTCCTTGTTCAAACAGCTGCCTCCGATCAACGTTGCAGGCATCATGGAAGACAAAACCGGAAATATCTGGGTTGCTTCTTCCGACAATGGGGTGTATCAGTATGATGGGAAAACAACCACCCACATAGCTGAAAAGGAACTTTTGGGAGAAAACTATGCGGGAGGCCTGGGGCAAGACAAGGCCGGAAATATGTGGTTTACCATGAAAAACGGCATTTGCAAATACGATGGAAAAACCTTCACGGAATACACGCCCAAAGACGGACTGGGCGGAACAGAATTTTGGGGTTTGTACATTGAAGAATCGGGTATTATTTGGATTACCGCCCGGGGCTGTACTACCCGATTCGATCCTTCAATAACTTTGCCCAATCCGGAAGCATTTAAGAAATTTACCCCTGCTGAAGGTTTAAATTGTTGTGTGCAGAGTATGTATCAGGATAGATCGGGCAATATGTGGTGGGGCGCTGGGAGTGGTCTTTATCGGTTCGATGGCGTGCAGTTTTATCAGGTCAAGCAGCACGGCCCGTGGTAATTGCGAACGAAATGAATCACCAATAAAATACTGACATCATGAAAAACAGTCCTCTTCACATGGAAGATGCCGTATGGATCGATGTACCGATTGAAACGGCATTTGCATTCCTCACCGACTTTCACCAGGTAACCATTCACGTCAATCCAACAGTTTAACGATCCAAAACATGTTTAAAAAACACGCGGTGCTGTTATGCCTGGCAGCCACGATAATTCTAATGATCATCGCAGCTTCGGGTTATCCCGGCGGCTCCATTCTTGATAAAAACTCCGAAGGTTTTCACTGGACGAAAAATTTTATCAGCAACCTGTTTCAAGAAAAAGCGCTGAACGGCATGGATAATCCATACTGGATGTGGGCCGTTGTCGGCGCGGCATTTCACTCCCTTGGCAGTGGTCTGTTTTTTATCCATATGTCAAAAAAAATGCCATCCAAACACGCCGCAATGGTGCTAAAAGTGGTCGGAACCGCCGAAATTCTATTCAATTTTCTGATCGCCACCTCATTGCACGACATCATGGTCGTTATTTCAAGCACCTTGTCATTGCTCGGGTTGTTTTATATCACGGTGTTTCTGCTAAAAACCAAACTGCATGTTTTTAAAATCTGCAGCATCGCCTGTATGCTCACTTTTTACTATACCTTGTTTTTATACGGTTCAGGCGATTGGGGCTTGCTGGCCATCATGCAGAAGGTGTCTTTTATCATTTCGATGTTGCTGATTTTAGGGCTTGAATACTTTACCCGAAAGGAGGATTTTGATCCCAAGCAGGCTACCTAAACGAACGTGCCAGCCACAAACATTCAACTAATTCAATACCATGGAAATAACCTACAGCTTTGATCAACACCCCTCCGCTGATCAAATCATCGAACTATACGACGCCGCAGGATTGCCGCGGCCTACTACCGACAAAGAACGCATCCAAAAAATGTTCGACCACTCGAACCTGATCGTTACCGCCTGGCACCATGATCGGCTGGTGGGCGTTTCGCGTTCCATCACCGATTGGGTTTGGAGCTGCTACCTGGCCGACTTGGCCGTGCATCCCGACTATAAAAAAGGTGGAATCGGAAAGGAACTGGTGCGCCTGACAAAAGAAAAACTGGGCGAACAATCAATGATCCTTTTGCTTTCTGTTCCAACGGCGATGGAATATTATCCGAAAATCGGAATGATCAAGGAAGACCGGGCTTTTACCATTTTCAGAACGAAGTAGCTAAACAGGCTCCTAACGTCAACGGCATTACCCGTAGGGACGGAACCATAAAATCTATATTGACTATCCGTATATTGTACCATAAAGGAATAAGTGGATATGTAACATGGTTTTGGAATGGTAAGTATCCTATAAAGGGCGTAGCCCTGTCACCGTTTATAACCAAATGTTCATGTTTGAAAAAGCATATAGGGTACAATATGCGGAAAGGCACTAAATCAATTTTCAAAAAACCGCAAAAAAATTTGTGAAACCAATCGGTTGCGCATACATTTGCAACCGATTGGTTTCACAAAATATCAAAAAGCGATGAATACAAACTTATTATTCGATTTCACCGTCGACAAAGCAGCAAAAACGATCTATATCACCCGGGAATTTGCGGCCGACCATTCCCTCGTATGGGATGCTTTCACCAAACCGGAATTACTCGATCAATGGACCGCCCCTGCGCCGTTTATCGCAAAAACAAAATACATGAATTTTGAAGTGGGAGGAAAACGCTTTTATGCGATGGTAAGCCCTGACGGACAAGAACGTTGGGCCCTCCAGACATACAAGTCGATTACCCCCAAGACCCACTTTAAAATGTTCAACGTCTTTGCCGACAAAGATGAAAATCCTGAATTGTACGGCTCCGACTGGGATTATAATTTCAGTGAGCAAAATGGTGTCACCACCGTCAGCATCACCATTTTTAATGAATCCTTCGAACGTATGGAAAGTTTGCTGGAAGGCTTCCGATTGGGCTTTACTGCAACCTTGCAAAACCTGGAAAATCTGTTGACTACTTTCTCAAACAAAGGTTAAGCAATACCCAACATGAACGTAGAAGCACAAATCGAAGCGTATATCACCAGTTTGTCCGAACCCAAGTGCAGTGAAATACAAACGTTGCACCAGTTCATACTGGGCATCCTGCCGGCAACGGAATTGTGGTTTCTCGACGGAAAAGATGAAACAGGTAAAACGGTGTCTAACCCAAATATCGGTTACGGACTTCAGACCATCACCTACGCCAATGGAACAACCAAACCGTTTTACCAAATTGGCATCAGCGGCAACACCGGCGGAATTTCTGTTTATATCATGGGTATTGGAGATAAACAATACCTTATCCGGGCATACGGGGATAAAATCGGAAAAGCTGTCGTGAGCGG
>JAEUUR010000102.1 GCA_016787465.1 Saprospiraceae bacterium
TCCGAGCGGTAGGCGTCGTTAAGATCGTCGAGGGTAATCCGATTGATCAGTTCCAGCAGCGCGCTGCGCAGTTTAGCCAGTCGCTGGTCGCGCTCCTCGAGCGATAGGATGCTCACGGCAAAATCGCGCACGATATCCTTGTAACTTCCTTGGATGAGGGCGGCATCTTTCCGGAGGGGATTGTTCGGGTCGTTGCGCAGAATTGAATCAAATTCTGAGAAGACCTTTTCATATCCGGCATCTGCAACGAATTGCTGCAGTCGAAGTTGGATGCGATCAACAAGCATATTTGGCGGTTGGCGACGCGATTAAATAATCATTTGGTGTTTTAAGCGTCGGGCAGCAAAGATATTGATTGAAAATCAACGAATTGCCGTATTTTGTTGATTAATATTTGATAAAAGGTTTATTCATCCAACAATTTCCACTGAAGTGCCGCTTTTACCAATCCGGCCGTGTTGCGGGCGCCCAATTTAACCAGCAACGCTGCCCGGTGGCTTTCCACTGTTTTTTCAGAAAGGAATAAAATGCCGGCAATTTCAGGAGTTGTTTTTTCATCCATGATGAGACGCAGCACTTCCAACTCCCGGCGACTGATTTTCGGCGCTTCTTTGATGCCTGCCGAGCCGGTTCTGCTTTGCATCAAACCGCGCATCACCACATCGGTAACTTCCTTGCTGAAATAGGTTTTGCCGGCGTAAAGGCTTCGTATAGCAGCACACAGTTCCACTTTACCGGTGTTTTTAAGCAAATAACCTTGCGCGCCAAGGCCCAACATAGCGGAGATATAACCTTCATCGCTGAACATCGACAAGGCCATGATCTTGACCTCGGGAAATTCCGCTCTTAATTGACGGCAAACCTCCATCCCTGATTGGTCGGGCAGGTTGATATCAAGCAACAGTACATCGGGCGGATTGGATGTCACTTTTTGGAGCGTTTCAGCGGCGGTGGTCGCCTTGCCCATCAATTCAAAATCAGGCTCTCCGGTGAGTAAACTTTCAACACCTTCAGCAAACATGGCGTGGTCGTCGGCAATAAATATTCGGATCATATCAGGCGAGTGATTGGGAGGTGAATCTGTGGCACAGGCTTCTGAGTACCAGCTCAAAGAGCTTGTTGAGTTGAAACGCAAAGTTGATAAGAATTATTCCAATTTGGTAACCATCTGGATAAAGGTCATTAAAATATCCTTTCTCGCGTTCTACCTTTGCGGCGAGGCTTAAGAGCTGAACAACGTACTAAAGCACGTGTACCTCTACACAACGATCAACCTATCAATATGGAATACCGCATAGAAAAAGATACCATGGGGCCGGTACAAGTGCCCGCGCACGTTTATTGGGGCGCACAAACCCAACGTTCCATTGAAAACTTCAAAATTGCCAGAGACACCAACCGGATGCCCATTGAAATCATCCGCGCCTTCGCCATTTTGAAAAAAGCAGCCGCGCTCACTAACTTTGAAGCAGGCGTTTTACCCAAGGAAAAATGCGATTTGATTGCACAGGTCTGTGATGAAATTCTGGCAGGCAAACTGGACGATCAATTCCCGCTGGTTGTGTGGCAAACCGGCTCCGGAACCCAGAGCAATATGAACGCCAACGAAGTGATCGCCTACCGCGCACATGTGCTGAAAGGCGGCGCGCTGACCGATGAAAAAAAGGCCGTCCATCCCAACGATGATGTAAACAAATCCCAATCTTCCAACGACACTTTTCCAACGGCCATGCATATTGCCGCCTATAAAATGTTGGTGGAAGTGACGATTCCCGGGATCGAAAAACTGCGCGATACCCTGCAGGCCAAAGCCGAAAGCTTCATGGATGTGGTGAAAATTGGTCGCACCCACTTCATGGACGCTACCCCACTCACCCTCGGACAAGAGTTTTCTGGATACGTCGCTCAATTGAACCACGGACTGCGCGCCATCAAAAACTCGCTTGAACACCTGCAGGAACTGGCACTGGGTGGCACAGCAGTGGGCACTGGCATCAATACACCCAAGGGGTATGCCGAGAACGTTGCCAAACACATCGCAACGCTCGCCGGACTTCCCTTTGTGACAGCGCCCAACAAATTTGAATCGCTGGCGGCACACGACGGGATTGTTGAAGCGCATGGCGCCTTAAAAACCGTTGCTGTTAGCCTGATGAAAATCGCCAACGATATCCGGATGCTGTCGTCCGGCCCACGCAGCGGCATCGGTGAGATCTTTATTCCCGACAACGAACCCGGCTCCTCCATTATGCCCGGCAAGGTGAACCCGACCCAATGCGAAGCATTGACGATGGTATCCGCCCAGGTGATGGGCAATGATGTGGCTATCAATATCGGCGGTTCAAACGGTCATTTCGAACTTAATGTGTTCAAACCCGTGATGATTTACAACTTCCTTCACTCGGCGCGTCTGATCGGAGAAGCCTGCGTTTCGTTCAACGATAAATGTGCCGTGGGTATCGAACCGATCAGGGAGAACATCAACAAACACGTCAACAACTCACTGATGTTGGTGACGGCTTTGAATACGAAAATCGGTTATTACAACGCGGCGGCTATCGCCCAAATGGCGCATAAAAACGGCATGACTTTGAAAGAGGCTGCTTTGCAATACGAATTACAGGGGCTGGATTTTAAACACATGACCGCTGAACAGTTCGACGAGTGGGTACGACCAGAAGATATGGTCGGCAGATAAACACAACCCAATGGGTTTCCAACCGCCCTTGCTCATGGAAGGTTATACTTCGGGTGAGGGCGGTAAAAATTTTGATAAAATTTCATCGGCTGCCGAAAACGGCGACATCTTGTCATTAAGCACCAATTGCTCCAGCTCTTTTAGTTTTGCTTTTACAACAGGGTGTTTGTAAAATTGATCTTTAAGGCCTTCCTCAAGCGCCTCTTTCAACCAGTGGGCTGCTTGTTTTCGGCGGTTTTCGGCAAAATAGCCGTTGTTTTCGGTGAATTCCCGGAACGACGCCAGCGCCTTCCATACAGCTTCAATGCCGGTATTTTCCAGTGCGCTGCACGCCAACACCTGAGGCGCCCATTGGCTTGGCTTGGTAGGAAGTAAGTGGGTAGCATTCAAATAATGCGCCCGCGCCTGGTTGGCCAGTTTTACCCGATCGCTGTCGGCCTTATTCACCACCAGTAAATCCGCCATTTCCACGATGCCGCGTTTGATGCCCTGCAGTTCATCACCGGCGCCCGGTAGAAGTAACAGCACGAAAGCATCGGTCATGCTGTACGCCGCGTATTCAGACTGACCTACCCCTACCGTTTCTACCAACACCGTATCAAAACCTGCGGCTTCTACCAGTAAAATCGTTTCCCTGGTTTTTCTAGCCACGCCTCCCAGCGAATCGCCCGACGGCGATGGGCGAATGAAGGCCAACGGTGAGGTGGAAAGTTTTTCCATGCGCGTTTTGTCGCCCAGAATACTACCCTGGCTCACGGCACTGCTGGGATCGATGGCAAGCACGGCTACCCGAAGCCCTTGCGCTGTAAGGTAGGTGCCCAGCGCCTCAATAAAGGTACTTTTGCCTACACCCGGCGAACCGGTCACAGCAACCCTGAAAGACGGCGTTAATTTTTCCTCCAACAATCGTGCGATTACCTGGCGCGCCAGAGCCTGGTGTTCGGGTCTCGAGCTTTCAACCAGCGTTATAGCCTGGCCGAGCAACACCCGGTTGGCCGACCGGATGCCCGCTACAAACTGTTCGATGGTGGGTAGGGTGCGCCGCATGAGGCAAATGTAGTTGGTGGAAATTAGAAATTGGAAATTATGGAAATTGGAAATGGGTTATTTCCGGGGATAGTAGGAGAAAAGGTAAATGGAGGGCAGTTAAAGAGAGTGTTCACTGAACTGTGTCAGACAAAACAAGTAAGTTTGACAAATGAAAAAGCAATTTGATTTTGAACATTACAAGCAACAAGCCGTAGAAGATTTGCTGTCTGGTAAGAAGCAGATCGACGGCCCGGATGGAGTT
>JAEUUR010000103.1 GCA_016787465.1 Saprospiraceae bacterium
TTTGGGAGGGGGGCGCTTCTTATCCTTCGTTTTTCTCCCTTTCGTAAAAATTGATTTCCGCATCTGACAGATCCATTTCAGACATGCCCTCTGTCAGGTCAGCCGTTTCGTCTCCTTCTTCCAGCGCCGGATTGGCCTCAAGTTCTTCCTGTATACGTTGTTCAAGGTTGGCCGTAGGGATTTGCAGCAGTTTCATGAGCTGAATCTGCTGGGGGGAGAGTTTTTGCTGCAGTTTTAAACTGAGCGATTGTTTTGGGCCGAAAGGAGATGCCATTGAAAGAAATGGATTAGCGATTTTTATGCAAAAATTTCGCTTTGCAAATCGCCCATTGCAAATAAAGGGCCAAATTATGAACAGGATTGCTTTGCAAGGTAGGGCGTATATGATATATTTTGATAAATAATTTTTATTTGTTTGATAAATAATGTTTTAGTTTGTTTTTTTAACAAATTAATCGAGTTGTGATTTTGAAAAAATAATTGGCAAGCACGTGGTGAATTGCTTGAATTTTGCTAAAAATTAAATATCAATTCAGGTGCATTTTTCAATATAAAAAACTGGTTGATTGCGCTGCTAAATTCAGTAGTCAATTAAACAGGTTTTGCCAATCTTTGCAACGCAAATTATACAAGATTTGCCGGAAATCACGTTTTACATTTCGTCCAAAGCCGGAAAGCTTAAAAACCGCCGCAAAGCGGCCACAAGTAGCATCACATGAAGAAAGTTGTTTGGTATTTTTTACTCTTGGTTTTTTCAGCGACAATGGTTGTCGGCGTCGCCTCATGCAGTAAAAAAAGTGGTTGCCCGGCCACTGAAAGCCTGAAGCCCAAAACAGACCGCAAGGGTAATTTTAAAAAGTCCGGAGGCAGCAATTCCGATTTGTTTCCCAAAAAAATGCGCAAGCGCATGAAATAAGCCTGATCAAAACCGGCATCTGAGCTAAATCCGATCCTGATTTCTGTGAATCACCTGAATCCTGGTTTACATTTGCTGATCCAATTCCGATTGTTCACCAAATTGTAACCTGTTATGAAGTTGATCCTTATTGCGCTGGCTTTGTTTGCTACCGGCCTGCTTTTTCAATTATGCAAGCATCAGCCCAAATTTTCACCGGATAACCTGCCTGTCAAACAATTGCGCTGGGGAAACGGTGGCGGCTTTACTGGTCGTGAAAATACCAATGTGCTGCTTGAAAACGGGCAGTTATTTTCCAACAAACTTTCAGGAGAATTCAAAGAGGCAGAGGAAAAGGCCAAATCGAAAACTTCCGCAGCATTATTTAAATCAGTTCAAGCCTTAAACCTGGGTAAGATGGAATTCGTTCACCCGGGCAACCTGTACCAATTTATAGAATTTCACGATGGCGATGCAGTACAACGCGTCGTTTGGGGCGATGCCAGTTTTCCGGTTGACCCTGCTATCCAAAGCCTGTTCGACCAGTTGAACGGCTTGCTCAAATAATTCATTTCAAAATTTCTGTTCAAATGAAATTTAAGCACTCCTTTTTATTGCTGCTGATCAGCGCAGCAATTTCTTGTACCGAAAAAAAGCCGACATCCACAGAAACAGCCTCAACTCCTTCCTCCGATCAGGTATTACTTGATTCCTTTGCCGATATTCAAATCCTTCAATTCGAATTGCCCGGTTGGGATAAACTCAGTTTGAAACAAAAGACTTTCATTTATTACCTGGGCGAAGCCGCACTTGCCGGTCGCGATATTATTTATGATCAAAATTGCAGGTACAATCTGGCTGTCCGAAGAACCCTGGAGGCTATTCATAATTCCTACAAAGGCGACAAAACCGGCGCCGATTGGAAGGCTTTTGAGGTGTATTCCAAACGGGTGTGGGTAAGCAATGGCATTCACCATCACTACAATGAGGTGAAAATTATCCCCGATTTCTCCAGGGAATATTTCACAACACTTGTTCAAGGAGCTGATCCGGCAGCGTTGCCTATGCCTCCTGCAGATTTATTAACGACACTTACTCCGGTAATTTTCGATCCAAATGTGTTGGGTAAACGGACAAATAAAGGAGAAGGCGTAGATATCATTCAAACCTCGGCAGTCAACTTTTATGATGGCGTGACGGCTGCTGAAGTGGAGAAATATTACAAAGACATGGCCGAAAAAGCAGGCGCCAAGGCGCCTATGTTCGGATTAAATTCCAAATTGGTCAAAGAAAACGGCGTGTTGAAAGAGCTTACATGGAAGTCGGGGGGGATGTATGGTGCGGCCATCGACAAAATAACTGAAAACCTTGAAAAATCTATTCCGTTTGCGGAAAACGATCAACAAAAGAAGGCGATTCAACTGCTGGTGGATTATTACAAAAGCGGCGATCTGAAAACGTTCGATGAATTCAACAAAGTTTGGTTAAAAGAAACGGAAAGTACCATCGATTTTATCAACGGTTTTATTGAATCGTACCATGATCCGAAAGGTTATAAGGCAACTTTTGAAGCTATTGTACAGTATAATGACCCGGATGCAACGGAAAAAATGGCCATTGTGAGCAAAAATGCGCAGTACTTCGAAGACAATTCTACCATTCCCGACGCTTACAAAAAGAAAAAAGTTGAGGGTATTTCCTACCGGGTGATCAATGTGGCTATGGAAGGCGGCGATTGCACGCCAACTACGCCAATCGGGGTTAATCTGCCAAATTCCAACTGGATTCGCGAAGATTTTGGTTCAAAATCAATCAGCCTGAACAACATTGAAAATGCCTATGGAAAGGCAGGCGGCGCCTTGGCAACCATTGAATTTGCAAACGATCCGGAAGAAGTGGAACGCGCTAAAAAATACAGCGAGGCTTGCGGCAAGATGCATACCGCGCTTCATGAGGTGATCGGCCATGCCAGCGGGCAACTGAAACCCGGAATGGCAGAGCCAAACATCACCCTAAAACATTATTCAAGCACACTGGAAGAAGGTCGCGCCGACTTGGTTGCCCTGTATTTCATGCCTGATGCAAAGTTGGTGGAATGGGGCGTGCTTCCGGATGGTGAAGCCTACAAGGCTGAATACGACCAATATATTCGCAACGGATTGCTGCAGCAGCTGCGCAGGTTGCCACCCGGACATGATATTGAAGAGGATCACATGCGCAATCGGCAATTGGTTGCTGCCTGGGCTTTTGATAAAGGCGCCAAAGACAATGTAATCGTTAAAGAGGAGCGCAATGGAAAAATCTATTACGATATCAAGGACTACGTAAAACTCCGCGAACTGTTTGGCCAATTGCTTTCTGAAATTCAAAGAATTAAATCGGAAGGCGACTTTAACGCCGCAAAAGCCCTGGTGGAAGGTTATGGTGTGAAAACGGATGAAGCCACAGGCAAGCAGGTGCGCGCGCGTTATGCGGCATTGCCCACCAAAGCTTATTCCGGGTTTGTTCAGCCCAAATTGATCGCCGTGACGGATGCATCCGGAAATATCACCGATGTAAAGGTGGAAAAGGAATTGGATTTTGTGAAACAGATGCTTCGCTACGGAAAAGAGTATTCGTTTTTGAAGTAGGTTTTGAGGTGTTTTGGTGTTGATGTGTTTTGGTGTTGATGTGTTTTGGTGTTGATGTGTTTAAGTGTTTGTGTGTTTTAGTGTTTTTGTAGAGAGTGTTCACTGAACTGTGTCAGACAAAACAAGTAAGTTTGACAAATGAAAAAGCAATTTGATTTTGAACATTACAAGCAACAAGCCGTAGAAGATTTGCTGTCTGGTAAGAAGCAGATCGACGGCCCGGATGGAGTT
>JAEUUR010000256.1 GCA_016787465.1 Saprospiraceae bacterium
GTTAAATGTTCCGGGCTTCCACCTGGATTTGAGCGCAGCCTTTAACTCCTCACGAGCGCCTTGTCGAATTGTTTCCAAAGCTGCTTTGTGCAATTCGGTTTCCTCCCGCAGGGCAGGGTCTGTTGCCAGGCGAGTTTCAAATTGCCGCTTCGCTTCAGGAGTTAGCTCGCCGCGTAGATATTGTTCAATAAGTTCATGTTCTTCCATGGCAATGACTTTAATTTCGAAGGCCGCGGATGATTTTTTTAAGGTTCTCCAGGCAATTAGATAAATGAACGCTGACGGCGTTTTCCGAAGCGAAATCGGTCATACTTTTGATTTCAGGGATGGAATAGCCGTCGAAATGCCTGAAATACAGCAGTTTACGGCACTTTTCCGAAAGTTTTTCCATGGCTTGTTGAACCTGATTTTTTTCAGCTTCCCAAATGTCTGATTCGACCGGGAAACCAAGTGTTTTTTGTCCTAACATCGCCAGGCCGGCATCATCCTGCCACCAGACACGCCGCATTTTTCTGTTCAAATTCATTAAATATTTGCCAGCCACTGCAAAAAGATAGGTAGCTGCGGCACAATTCAGCGACACCAGTTTGCCGGAAACCACACTTTCGTAAAAATGTGTTAAAGCTTCCTGCCAGGCATCTTCCAGGTCGTTGGGCGTTGTTACAAAACGTTTGCCGGCCCACTGAATAAATTTTTGACGGCAAGCATCGTCAACCTGTGTCAGGCAATGATACTTACCCTGACGCAATTGCTCCAAAAGCGATTCCGTCGATTGGTTATTGAATGCTTCCGACTTAATATTCAAAAATTTGAAGCCCAAAGTAAGTGATTCGAAATGGGATATGGCTTCTTTTTATGTTTGAATTTTAAGTAATCTTCAAACCTGAAATCATTCAGGCTGTAAGCCATTTTACTTACATACAAAATGAATCTCATGTTTCATATTAATGTTATTGGTCAGAAATTTCTTAATGGAAATCTGGAAAAGATTGTTTCAGAAAAAAATTATCATCCCTTACCCCTCCAACTCCAATTTCAACTCCGCCACATAATAATCGCCCTCCCGGCCGGTCTTGAGCTCGTAATGCTCGCCATAAAGCAAATCCAGTTGCCGTTGCACATTTCTCAAGCCAATGCCTCCCGCGCCGTTCGGCATGGCGTCGGGGTCGAGGGTGTTTTTAACTGAAAAGGTGAGGCGGTTGTTTTTCAGGGATGTTTCAATGGAAATAATAACATCGCCGGTGGTGCCACTGGCGCCATGTTTGAAACTGTTTTCCACGAAAGGCAACAACAGCAGCGGAGCGATCGCGGCATGCGGGTTGTCCATATCTTCCTGATATTCAACCGTTAGGCGCTTGTTGTAGCGCAATTTTTCCAGTTCGATGTAATCGTGGATCACTTTGATTTCTTCGGCAACTGCAATCCTCGGCGCCCGGCAATCGTAGAGTACGAAGCGCATGATCTTCGACAGCATCATGATGGCGTCGGGGGTTTTGTCCGATTTTTTTCTAGCCAGCACGTACAGGTTATTCAACGTGTTGAACAAAAAATGCGGGTTGGTTTGCGCGCGTAGGAAACTGAGTTCCGATTGCAATTTTTCCCGGATCAACTCCTGTTCAAACTCGATGCTCTTGTAATGCACCCGGATCATTTTGATCGTGGTGGCTGCCGCCAGGGTAATAAAGAGATCAAAAAATGTAAGCACCCAACCGAGCGGGTTCATGATAAAAAATGCATGGTCGGGCCGGAATACCGGGAAAAAAATCAACCCAAGCAACAAACGGTAAAACACTGCGCTGAGAAAAAACACCGCCACAAGCAACGCCACCAGGGTCCCTACCTTATTCCGATCGAGATAAAGCGGAATAATGTAATAAAAGACAAAGTATACCATGGCAATTTTGGGCGGCAACGAGAAGCACTCGCTGAACATGGCCATGGGTAAGTTCTCAGGCAAGGGTTGCTTATCGTAAATGCTGGTCAAGATGGCATTCAAAACAATGTATACCGACCAGAAAATAACATGCAAACCGATTCTGTACCAATTTAATTGACGCATACACTCAAGTTGTAAGGGTTAGAGGTTGTTTTCCGCAAGAGGTAAACGCGCGGGTTTTCTAACCTTTTGGAAAATCCCTGACTTGCGCTAACCTTCCCATTCTATGATATTAAACTCCGGACTCAAATCAAGCGTGTACAAAGAACGCTCTCGAACTTTTAATTCTTTGATGGGAAATTCCACACCATCAATACTGCATTTTTTTAAAAACGTCGGGAAGCCCACCAGATACAATTTTACTTTTTCATAAGCGGGCGTATAATTGCCTTCCCTCCTTTGACGCAGGGTGAAATGATTGTCTTTCCCTTCGGTTTCAAACAATTTCAAACTGAAATCGCCTTCTTTATAACCATATCCTTCTCCGGTATCTTCGTACAAATGGCTGGTTTCCAAGCCGTTTTTATAATACACATATAAAGTCAGCTCCTCCACGTTTTCGCCTGTATGCTGCCGAATGGGATACACCGGCAACACAGCGCCCTCCCGCACGAAAAACGGAATTTGGTCGGGCATCACGTTCACATATAACTCGCCCTGGCTGATTTGGCCGGTCCAGAAATAGTACCAGTTGCCTTTGGGTAAATAAACCGCCTGCCTTTGCACTTTCGCCTGCACCACCGGGCTGACCAACAAATGCTCGCCAAACATAAAATCCCGTTCCTGGTCCCATAGCTTTGGATCAGTTCCGTCTTCAAATACCATATGACGAATCACCGGGGTGCCATCCAGGGTGTGCAGCCACATGGCGGTATAGAGGCAAGGTAGGAGGCAGTAGCGCAGCTCAATGGCTTTTTTCGCCCAATCGGCATATTTTTCCCCGAAAGACCAAGGTTCCTGGTCTGAATTGTGCAATGCCGGATCGGTCAAAAGCGCCTCGTCGGCGGGCAACGCATCGCCGCTCTCGTGCTGACCCATACTGTGCACGCGCATGAGCGGGTGGAAAACTGCCAGTTGCAGCCAGCGTAAGAACAATTCACCGTCGGCATTTCCGGCAAATCCGCCGATATCGGTTCCGCAATGCGAAAAGCCCGAAACGGAGAGTCTTTGACACTGGATATTGGCTATTTGAAGGTGTTCCCAGGTGGAAAAGTTGTCGCCCGTCCAGATCGAGCCGAAGCGCTGGCTTCCGCTGTAAGCCGCGCGGGTAAGCAGGAAGGGCCGTTTTTCCGGATTTAATTTTTTCAGACCATCCCAGGAAGCGCGGCACATTTGCTGGCCGTAGATGTTGTGGGCCTTTCGATGGCTGGCGCCGAAACCTTCGTAATGGTGATGGGCGTGGTCGGGCAGGGTTTTATGGTTGACGTGAAACACGGCCGGTTCGTTCATATCGTTCCAAAAGCCGCTCAGACCTATTTCCGAATACAGTTCCCGGTAGAGTTCGCCCCACCAGTTGCGAACCCTGGGCGCTGTAAAATCAGGGAAGGCGCAGAACCCGGGCCAAACCGGACCTTTCACCACTTCACCGTCGGCTGTTTTGATGAACATATCCTGCTCGATTCCATCGCGATACACCTCATACTCAGCATCTTCCTTGATACCCGGATCGATCATGGCTACTGTTTGGAATCCTTGCTCGCGTAGCAATTCGATCATCCTTTTGGGGTCGGGAAAGTGGCTGCGATTCCAGGTGAAACAGCGGTAGCCGTCCATGTAGTCGATGTCCAGATAAATGGCATCGCAGGGAATTTGTCGCCGGCGGAATTCTCCGGCAATTTCCTGCACCCGGCTTTCCGGGTAATAACTCCAGCGGCACTGGTGGTATCCCAATGCCCACATGGGCGGAAGTTCATGCGTGCCCGTGAGCTGCGCGTAGGCGCGCGCGACGTCGATCAATTGGGGCCCATAAATGAAATAATAGTTCAATTCGCCGCCTTCAGCGCTGAAACTCGTGATTTGCTCGTCGGTAGCGCCAAAATCAAAGTGGGTACGAAAGGTGTTGTCGAGAAAAATACCGTAGGCCAGATTTTGGTGCAAGGCGTAATAGAACGGGACCGCCCGGTACATGGCGTCGCTTTCGCGCCCGAAACCATAGGCGTCGCTGCACCAGTTCTGGTATTTTTGGCCCGATAAGTTGGTGCTGCATGCTTTGTCGCCCAAACCTAAAAACACCTCCTTTTTGTGCGCTTTTTTTTCAATCCGAACCTCATTCCATCCCTTCATGATCGTGCGCCTGGCTTTGTACCCGCCGGCATCCTCACATATGGCCCGGTCTGATTGGTCATAGAACTTCACCCGCAGGTCGGATTTTGAAATGACCACCTGCAATTTTTCCGATTCAAGGATGTATTCCTGCCCGTTTTCATTGAGGGTGACCGTTACTTTCTGCGCAGTAAAGGCCGGGTCGGTGGCATAGGAGAAATCGGGGGTGAATAAACCGTCGGGCGAATACCGCAAACGGACGATGCCGGATGTGAGTACCTGAACACGAAGAGTTACCCCGTTTACACAAATAAATTCATAGGCGCCTTCGCGCCAACGTACGGTGGATATTTCTCCGGGAGTAATCCATTGGTACACATCGTCGTATCGTTCGCTGACGCTGGCTTCCGCAAATGAAATTTCTTGCGGCCTCACCTCCGCCGGCGGCTCATTTTTTTCTGATTCCGGGTTTTGATCAGGTATTATTTCCATCCTTGCGTGGGTTAAACAAATTCAACTAGTTTGAAATTCAAACATAACGGCGCGAAAAATACAGGTTTTATCTCGCAGCAAGGTTGCCAAGCACCGAACGCGTTGTAAAATTCAAAGAATCAAAACTTATTACATCATTTTTTATGTCATGCATATTACATTTAAAAAAGATGGCATACTTTTGTGGGTCAAACATTTGATCGGGAGTATTTCCTAAACAACAACAATTTATTTTCCCCGCTTAGGATTCCTCCTTATACTTATTCTAATCCGATTTTTAAGTATGGCAAAACCGGCGCCTCGTTACCACGAGAAGCCGGTTTTTGTTTACAGGTAGCACCGGCTTCAGCCGGTCCTGTACACAGGCCTTTAGGCCGGCAATAAACTGAAATAAAAAAGCCGTCCAGTCTTTTCGACAGGACGGCTTACAACATAACCATGAAAACAATTAACCAATCAAATGTTAGCCCTTTCTAAAATAGTAGAATTCGAAAAACCGTGCCAAATTTTCAAACCAACTTTTGGTTCAATTTGATCTCAAGCATAATTTTTTAAATAAATCCCTGAAAATCAATCAAATCACTCAGCGAAATTTCATTAATCCATTAAATCCGCGGTTAAAAAAGGTAAAAGAAATTTTGTTAAAGTTTTCAGGTTCGAGATGCAGCACAATTATTTTTTCACAACTCGCCCGATGTACGTTCCGGAAGCATCGAGTACCCTCAGGAAATAAACACCGGAAGGGAACTGATCAAGCGCAATATTTCCGTGAAAATCATTGCCCCAACGCGACATGCGAGTAACCTGAATCCTTTTTCCGTGTTGATCAAATACCTCGCAATCGGGGGATACCTTTACGATGCCATCCGCACTCATTTGAATATGCGCTATTCCAATGGTTGGGTTTGGTGAAATTAATAGCCTTCTAAAATTACCCGGCTCATTGGCGCTAACGGAACCAATGTTCACGGTAATTTCCTCCACACATCCCACGGCATCGATACAAACAACTGTATAAGCTCCCGGAAGAAGATTGTTAAACACAGCGGAGTCCTGGGTGATAATTCCATTCAAAGTGAACAAATAGGGTGGGGTGCCGCCGTTTGCTTCGGCGATGATGCGGCCGTCGTTGATGCCTTGTCCGGAAGACGGCGTCACATCGGCGCTTAGTTCCAGGGAAGCGCACAGAGAAACAGCGCAAAAAGGAATGGAAATTTCAGCGCCAAAGTTTTGAGCGGAATATTCAAAAACCAACCCGGATTCGATGGAAAGTTGAACATAACCGCCTTCCATGCCATCGCCGCCGCTGTCGTGTATCCGGAAAGTGTAACAGGAATCTTTCGGCAGGCATAATCCTTCAAAATTAAAGCTGATCGGCTGCAAGTATGGGCCACCCGAAGCAACTACCTGGCCTTGTGTATTGACAATATCCCAGGTAGTCTCCCCCGGTTTGGCGTCGGTAGCAAACACCAGGTTCATTGCGGTATTAACCGGGTTGACGTCGAAAGAAATCGAAGCGGCATCGTTGCTTGTATTTTCATCAGTACCATCGCCGTCCACGTCAATTATCCGGACTTCCAGGTTATTATTGCCGATCTGGAGGTGATTGAGTTGCAGATATACTTCCGTGATTTCATCGGACGGTGCATCCACTGGCATGTCTTCAAAAACCGGCAAAGCCTGGCCGTTTAATTTCGCGGCAATGTCGGCCTGGTGCTGGTTGCCAAGTCCATTGTTGCGCATGATCAAGCGAATGAGTGCAGAACTGGTGTCGCCGCAAGCACTTCCCTTGTCGATGGAAATAATTTCAAGGTCGCGAACGTACCGGTTGTACACAGTAACAGAAGTTGTGTCATTGCTGAGGTCTTCATCACCGGCTACGGTCGCTTTCATTTCAAAATGATAGGTGTTCCCGGCAATGCTAAGGTCTTCAGTGGATGAAAAAGTGTGTTCGATGGTTTGGCTGGGAGTGAACGGGCCGGTAGCGGTTTCTGTATGCCATGCGCCTCCATTCACGCGGTACGACAGATTTGCTGATGGGATTGACGTCAAGCCAAAGTTCCTGAATTGGACTGTGACAGGTTCAGTTGACGTCAAATTCGGCCGGGTTTCCGGAGTAAGCAATTTCAATGGACCGACATCTACCTGTTTCCTCGGCGGCGTACAGAAGTTGATGACCTGGTTGTCGGTGCTTGCTTCTGTTATTTCAACCAGGGTTTCTCCAAAGATGTTTTTCAACACAAAATGCCCCAACCAGTTGAATGTGCCCGCTCTGAGTACGATTTTATAACACTGATTATCATCGGCACAAATGCTTGCATTCGGTTGTGATTGGCTCACATCGCCTTGCGCTAGCAGGGTGTTGGTTTGACTTCTGAGTTCCCAATGCAGGGTGCCCAGGTCGGTTTCTGATTCCACGCTCAGGTAGGTGCCGTCGGTATTGCCGAAAAATTTAACCAGCAGGGAGTCGTTGTTGATCAATTCATCCTGCACGCCATTGGGTAATGAGGTGATCGCACGCAGGCTATTAAGTCCATTCCCGATTCCAGTGGCGGTTAACTCGATGGTATCGCGGGCTCCCGGAGCCAGATTGCCGGTCCAGTCGTACACATTCCAGGCTTGCAGGTTGATGCGCCAATTGATTTTGGCACTTTGTAAAGGCGCGCCAGACGCATTTTTCAGAATCAGGGAGAAATCGGTTTCCGTACCGCAAACCAGGGCTGGCAGGTTGTGTCTGCCGGCCATAGCGGCATCATTTCCAGTCAGTTTTTGAACGGTTACGTCCAGGGTGTCGTTTCGGTGAAATTGATCCAGGTTCCAATGGGTGACGAAGCGGAATTTGTAATGTTTTCCGGGTACCGTCATGGGCACCGTTGGCGTAAACGTATGCGTGACGGCGCCGCCTTCGGGCAGCGTTTCCTGAACAGCTTCCGTAGCGATGAGTGTATTTTCAAAAAACAAGGAAACCGCAAAATTTTGGGCTGGCAACAGGCCGTTGTTTTTGATCTGTACCGTAACCTGTTCGTTGTTCAGATATGCGGAAGGCTGTGGCGCCAGAATCAGTTCCGGTTTGATGTCGTAGGTATCGCGTTGTACTTTGAAGGAAGCGATCCGTGTTCCCCAGCTGACGGTGTTATCGGGCTGATATTCCCCTGTAAACCAAAATGTACGGCCGTCGTAGGGGTCAACCGACATGCTGCTGTAATCGCCCCAGCGGTTGGTTGTATGGTTGGAAGTGCCGATACCCAACGGGAATTCTTCCAGGCCCATGACGCCGGGCGGGTCGCTGGTTCGGTGGCCTGTGATGTGCAGCGAAGGATACACAGTTTCGCTCACGGAAGTATAACCAAGGCCAATATTTCCAGCTTCATCCATGTTGATGGTTCCAGTAATCCGGTTCGCATTCAAGGTAGGAGCATGGGTGCCTTGTTGTTGAATTTGCCAGTCGCCGCTGCCTGTTTTTCGTAATTCATACCACCTGACTTGCGCGTCGCCGCCATCGCCGACTTGCCCTGAAACGTCGACTACGTGATTTAAAACGATGGATTCGTGGGTGCCGAAATTTTGATACGGCGCGCAATACATGATTCCATTTTCAAAAGCGGTGAACCTGGAGCCATCAGGCTGTTCGATACAATCGAAAATACTTTGGCCAAAACAAACCCTGGTTTCAAAAGGTTCGGGGTAGAGTTTGATCGGGCCGTCGGCATGGCTCATATTCACATTGGCCCAATCTAGGTGAATTTCCCAGTATTGCAATTGATCCTGACCGCCTTCCCAGGCATCGTCGTAGACGCGGAAAATATATCCCGGGCTACCGGCAGGAGGATTTGGGCCTTGATCCCAAGATACGCCGGTAGCCGGTTGGAATGCAATGGAAGCGTAATTTGGAAGTTCGAATCGGTACAATCCGAAGGTAGCTTCATTGCTCAGAATAGCAGCGCGATCCAGCGCATAACCGGCGCATTTATTGCCGTTATATAATTCATTGACCGTGATGAAATAAGCATTATCCCAGATAAAAAGTTTCGGGTAATCCGGGAAGCCCAGGGTTTGGAACAGGTAAATATTCCATTCTCCGGTGGGGTCGCTGGTTTCTGAAACAGCCATGAACAACTGTTTATCGTTGAAGGGGTTGTTTGAGTTGGCCTGAATTTCGAGCATAATCCAGCGCTCGGCACTGTGGTCGTATTGAATAATGATATCCCCAAGGGTGGGCAAACCAAACGACCCCCAAATGGTGCTGGTGCGCGCAGGCCCGTACACTGAGTTGCCGGTCACCTTGTCCCAAATCTGAAACCAGGCGCCTGAGTAGGTATTGACCATTTGAACGTAATGATCTTTACCCACATCGCCATTTACATCCGGAACCGGAACGCCGGCGGGGTCGATAATGCCTTCAAAATTGAAACCCGGAATAATTTGAGGGCCGCCGCCATCCTGGTTATTGTCTTGCGTTTTTTTCAACAATGGATCGGTTCCTTGTGGCAATGACTGCAGGTTGTTGGTTTTGTTGGGGGAATAGTAGTTGATTTTATCGTACAGTTTTTTGGGCGCTTCATTTTGGAAATGCGTATCCGGTTCGCGATCACGCAAAGCGCTGACTTTTCCCAAAAAATACCCTTGAGATGCTTTGGCTGCATGGGAGCTAACTTCATTCCGATCGGCCTGTGCGAATAAGTTTAGGCTTAGAATGGCAAAAAAACAGGTAAAAAACCGTTTCATGTAAGAATAGATTGGTGGTGGAGAGAATTACAGGCAGCAAAATACCTGTAAACCGTGATGTGAAAATATGGAATTGAAAAAAAGTCGAAAACAGACAGTATCAATCGGCAGGCGGAAATGCCATCGTGTCGGATGCGGGGGTAAGCGGGTGTTCCCTTCGATATTCCCAGCCGTGGTCATTGGCATTTGGTATATCTCTGCGCGAGGGCGGCAATACCCTGGCCGGCATCAAACTGTTGATCAATGAAACGAACAGGAACAACAGAATAGCCCAACCCAGCCATTCTGGCGGACTGAATGGCGCGATTTCATGAAATTCAAGTGATTCAGCATCTTCGCCGAGGTGGGGTATGGTTTTTCTGCCGGCTTTGAGCGCAGCTGAAGCTTGTTTTTGAAAGTGTTTTTCCTCGTTCAATCGGGCTCCGAGCAGTTTGACAAGGGAGGCAATTTCCTCCGTAATACTCAAATATGCTTCGTCAGTCACTTTATATCCATTCACCGGTTTGCCATGCAGCATGGCCGGATAACCTGCCAACCTGGATGTTTCCTTCCAACGGCACGGACTTAAAATAATTGGCAACACAAACGGTCCGGTAAAATCATCGCCCATAATTCTTCGATGTGCGGCCCGGTCGATATCAAGCTCTACGGTTTTGTTGCTCAAGGATTTATAACTGGTCAGAAAAAGATAAATATGTGCTCTTTCACGTTGAGCCTTGAGTACATCCTCGTATTTGGTTCGCTGATCGGGTGGGGAATACCAAAAAAGCAGGATTTGCCAGGGGAGCGGCAAATCATCCGGTGCTTTGGGCGGCTGACCGTACCACAGGTTTACTTCATCCCGCATAGGGTACAGCCATTTTAACAAAACCTCCAATTGAGGTTTGTCTTCCGGAGCATGGGAAATGAATACATTGACCTTTACGTTTCCCATGGTTTCAGTATTGGTTCGGGTTCCAGGATTTTCCTTCAAGCCAGTCGACATATTCCACGGAGCCAAGCCTGAACTTTAGCGGTATGGATTTTTTGATGGATTTTGACCACTCGTGTTCTATTCTGCAAAAAAAAGGCAAGTTTTCGGCCGACCATTTGGGTAAAAGCACGGAATTGATTTTTGCCGGAGGTAAAAAAGCATTTTTTCCGGTATGCTTCAAATTGGCCGGCGGCAAATACAGCGAATTGCTCCTGCATTGTGCTGCAACATCAGGAGGCAAAAGCCAGACGACGAGGCATATAAATGGAATGAGATTGAGTTTGTTCAACTTCATATCGGCTTTGTATCCAGCAAATATAGATACAAAGCCGTCATATTTACACAGCAGGTGCGGCTTGTGTGGTAAGTTGTACAATTTGGTCGTTTTTGACATCTGTTTCAACCAGGCCATCGCGCAAACGAATGATACGGTGGGCATGCATGGCGATATCCTGTTCGTGGGTGACCAAAATGACGGTATTTCCGGCCTTGTGAATTTCCTGGAACAAGGCCATGATCTCATAACTGGTTTTGGTATCCAGGTTTCCGGTGGGTTCGTCGGCAAGAATAATCGCAGGGTCGTTCACCAGCGCGCGTGCGATGGCAACGCGTTGGCGTTGGCCGCCCGAAAGCTCGTTTGGTTTGTGGTTGACGCGATCGCCCAACCCCACGGCTTCCAGGGTTTTGCGGGCTTTAGCAAGCCGTTCTTCTTTACTCACGCCGGCATACACAAGCGGCAGCGCTACATTTTCCAGGGCCGACAACCTGGGAAGCAGGTTAAATGTCTGGAATACAAAACCAATGTCGCGGTTGCGCACTTCCGCCAACTCGCTGTCTTCCATGGTACTTACTTCCTTTCCATTGAGCCAATAAGCGCCGCGGGTAGGACTGTCGAGGCAACCGATCAGGTTCATCAGTGTCGATTTTCCACTGCCGGAAGGCCCCATCAACGCTACGTATTCATTCTTATTAATGTCGATTGATACATCTTTGAGCGCCTCCACTTTTTCAGCGCCCATGATGTAGGTCTTATTGAGGTTTTGAATGGAAATAAGCATGGTTAATTATTCTTTTTTCGATGAGTTTCGGACAAACAACCCTGTTATCGCAACCAGAATTCCAGCAACCAGGTTTGAAACGGCGCCGCCGAAAAACTTGAGGGCCAGAAAAAACAACGCAATTGCGCCTAACATCCATAACATCAGTTTAAACCATCTTTGTTGTAACATCAGCATAAAGTTGTGATGGATTGTTTTTCTGTGCCCGAAGTACGCGCGACAACCCAAGATGAAAAAAAAGGATAGATAACCGTTGGCAATATTCCGGTTAAATGTCGTTGTTTTTCGCTGAACGTTTTAACAAGTTGTTGAGAATTCCAAAAGATGTTAGTAAAAAACTGCCCTTAATGCCGACAATCAAGCACCTGAATACTACCTTCGCTGCCCAAATTATTATGGGCAAACTGAGGTTTCCCGAAGCTCTAGCTTCTGGAAGTTATTACCTCGGCTGCCCAAATTATTATGAGCAAACTGAGGTTTCCTGAAGCTCTAGCTTCGGGAAGTTATTACCTCGGCTGCCCAAATTATTATGAGTAAAACTGAGTGTTTCTGAACATGAATTCCGTACTACCGAGTGAAAAAACCAAAATAAAACATGTTGCTGTAGCCGGAAATATCGGCGCAGGTAAAACAACCCTCACAGAAATGCTGGGCCGGCACTTCGGATGGGAAGTACATTACGAAAACACAGAAAATAACCCTTATCTGTCGGATTTCTACCTCGACATGAAACGCTGGTCGTTTAACCTTCAGGTTTTTTTCCTGTCCAGTCGCTACCAACAAGTATTACAGATCCTGCAGGGCAACAAAACCGTCATCCAGGATCGTACGATTTATGAAGACGCATTCATCTTTGCACCCAACCTGGCAGATATGGGACTGATGGAACGACGCGATTTTGAAAATTACCTCACCCTGTTTCAATCGATCGTCTCACAGATTAAAGCGCCCGACCTGCTGATCTATCTCAAAGGCAGCATACCAACACTCGTTGAGCATATTCAAATGCGGGGCCGCGATTATGAGGGCAGTATCAGTATTGAATACCTCAAACGATTGAATGATCGGTATGATAAC
>JAEUUR010000264.1 GCA_016787465.1 Saprospiraceae bacterium
CACGAAGATATGAACGGGAACGCCTAAAGCATACGCGGCGTAAAAGTTAAGTTGCCCCGACACGATCAGATGTTCAATCCAGCCCCAATTGTTTATTTCCTCCGGAGTGAGTATCAGGGAGCCGCTGCCACCGCCACCGCCATAGCTGTTGGGGTTGCCCCAGCCATTACCAGTTCCGCCCGGAATCACCCCACTGCAATCCAGGTAAGTAATCCATACCCATGTGTTACATTCGCCGGAGGCCATTGCATTACATTCTACCCAAAAATGCATTTGCCGTTCCACGCAATCCTCGTAATTGATGCCTCCTTCGCGATCATCCGCCACATTTACATTAACAGCGCTTACCTCTGTGGCTGGGCCGACAGGCACTCCATTGCGAACCGCTACGCCAAATTTGAACCTCTGAGACAAGTCCAAAAACAAAAACACCCCGGTAAAATTGTTAAAGTTGATGGTGTGGTTGTTCTGTTCATAATACACCGAATCGGCAATAAACACCAGCACATCGGCGGTGATCGTGTCGGGGCCGTTTTGGCTGAAAAGCAATGTGGCTCCGCTGCGGCCCTGGTTTAAGTTGGAAAGGGTTTGATCCAACAGGGGGACCACCAACATCTGCCGGCCTGAAAGCGCGGTGTCGAGTTGGACGTGATCCCAATCAGGCATCATACGGACAAAACGAATCGCTTCGTCGTCCACCGCACTGGAAACTGTTGAAGCATGCGTTTGGAAATAGGCTTGAGCCGCTTCAATAGAAATGGTGGCCGTAGGCACTTCAGCACCTGTTTTGGTTGCCGGATTTTGATTAAAAGGTTCTTTTTGGCAGCTCCAGTAAAAAATTGAGAGGGCTACCAGGCCTGTTGCAAGCAAGGATTTGAAAATGGCCGGCCGAGCGAATTGATGAAGTGGTTTCAACATAAGATGAAGGTTGTAGAGTTAAAAATTGACCATTAGACATGGGTGTGTCGATGACATCCATGCAAATGTGTCGTAACAACTTCATTCTATTTAGTAACACTTTTGGGCGGGAATTCCACCTATTCCGATGCATTTCCACACATTACCCCCCTCCAAGAAATCACCACATGTTTGGCCCGATTCCAACAATTTAACTAAAAAGAGTTTTTGAATGCCTCCGAACCTCCTACCTTTGAAAAATCATCATGGAAGTCTCCATGCTCCGCCAGTTGATGGATAAAATCACTGCCGCTTTTTCCACTCAACCAAATTCTGAAGAATCATCTAAAACATAACCTTTCCCAACCGCGTCCGACAACGCTGGGTCAAGTAACAAGGTTGGATTTTTCCCATGCGACACCTCCTCTTTCTCCTCCCGACTATCCTCTCCGCCCAATCACCCATTTTTGTGGCCGACCAAACCTTCCGGATGGACGGAAAAAGTGAATACGTGTATGCCTTTGCCGAAGGCGATGAAGTACAATTGTACGTACAGGAACTGAACGGGAAAAAAATCAAATCTATCGAACTGTGGCAACACCCCGATCACTTGTTTTTTCGCGCGTACGAGCTGGATTCCACTTTACAAAAGAACATTACCATCCCCCAAACCGGCATCTACCTGCTGCGATTTAATGAAGTAGGTATCAACAAAAAAATATGCCGATTCACCCTGCACCGCAAACCCGCAAGCGCCGAAACCACCCGTTTCAACACCCATATAGCCTGGAATTTACAGGAATACCCTGCTTTCCGAATCACTAAAAAAAGTGTGGAGGCCGGCGTCAAAACCGAACTCCAATCGATCAGCGGACAAGTGACCGTTTCCGCCCGGAAGTTTTATACCACCAAACCGGTGAATGCCTGGCAATTCACACTGCCGCCCAACACGCGCCAGTGGGCGTATCGCATCTCCGTCGGGCAAAGTACGCAGGAGGCCCGGCAGCGCGACGCCCAAAAACTCACACAGGCGCTCCAAATGGGCTCCGTCAAGCTTATGGGCGTCGAACCTACCACGGCCCTGGCCGCTTTTGCCCTTGGTCTGGCCATCGATCTGACCGTCTCCTCGTCGGGCGAAGACGTGGAATATGCGATCACTGACTGGGATAACTGGCAGAAGTTTTCCAAAGGAGCGCCCTACCAGGCCCACATGCAACAAACGAACATCACGGTGGATGTACAACGCCGTTATGCGCCCCTGGCCGGCACTTACTGGTTTGCCCTGCGCAGCAACAACTGGGTCGACGACATCAATGTGAGCATCGAAATTGAAGCCGTCACTGAAACCCCGCTGTTTGAAACGGAAATCGTGCTGGAACCGGCCCGATCATAACAAAAGCAGCATTTCGGGCGTTTGTTGCACCTATGTTTTTGAAATCATTCCCCCATGCGGAAATACCTCTTTTTCCTTCTGGCTTGTGTCCAAGTTTTGCCATCTACCGCCCAGAACCTGGTGGTCAACCCCTCTTTTGAAGATACCCAACCCGATGCACTCATCGGCCCATGCGAATTCCTGCAACACTCCGTGTTTTTTGCGCAAACCGTTCGCAACTGGACGACCTTCCGCAACTACACACCCGATTTGCTGACCTCGGTTGAAAACTGCCCCTGGCTCGCAAGCGTACACACGGGCGAGCGTTGCCTCGGACTCATTACCTACCTGCCTGCTTCCGACCTTAACGAAAAAGAAGACTACCACGAAATCGTGCAAGGGCGGCTCAAAGCGCCGCTGATTCCCGGCCAACGTTACCGGGTGGAGTGTTGGGTACGCGAAGACAGCTCCATTATTAAAACCCACCTGACGCGTGTTTACTCAGATAAAACACCCATTGTGCCCTCCAAAGCCGGCAACCTGGGCTTCTACTTTTTCCGGCAAAACCCATGGGAAAACCGCAAACCGCAGGTCAATTTCGCAGAAGTGATCGAAACCAATGGCGCCTGGGTGCGACTGTCCGCCGAATTTGTACCCGACCAGCCTTTCGACCAGTTCCTGCTGGGTAATTTCTTTTCAGATCGCGATACTAAAACCAACCTAAAAGCCGAACAAAACCGATCTATAGAGTTGAAAAACGGCAAAATCCCGCATGGTATCGACCGCGTCAAACGCGGCGCTTACCTGTGCATCGACGATGTTTCGGTGGAGCGCGTTTTGAATGCAGGATCGGTGGAAAACAGCTTGTTGCAGGAGAAAAAATTCACCTTCAGCGCCCAGGCTTTGTTCGATTTCGGGAAATACGACCTCAAACCGGAAGCCGGCCCGGCACTCGATTCACTGGCGGTTTTTTTGAAAAGTTACCCGAAAGTCAGGATTGGAATCGGCGGCCATACCGACGACGTCGGCACCGACGAATTCAACCTCGATCTTTCCGAACGCCGCGCACAGGCTGTCAGGCAATTTTTACTCGACCGTGGTGTAGCCGATACCCAACTGCGCGCCAAAGGATTCGGGGAAAGCAAACCCATCGCCGACAATATCACCGAAACCGGCCGGCAGGCCAATCGAAGGGTGGAATGCGTGGTGTTGAAGACGGAGTAGGGGGAATGGGGCTATCTTGAAACAATAAATCGTACCAATTCCATATGCTCATTGGACCTTACCAGGGCGACATACAAACCAGGCAGACAACCTCCTACATTAACTTCCATGTAACTAGCTGAGGCCATTTGGTTTTGAATGAATACCGTTTCCCCTAAAGCGTTTAAAACGATAATGGTTTCAATATTAAACGAAGCAGTAATTCGGATGATATCCTTTGCAGGATTCGGATTGACGGAAATAGAAGGGCGTTCATTGTCTAAATCGATAGAACTTGTCGGATGATCGATGCCAAGTGTGTCACAAGCTGAATGGGGGGCATCCAATAATTTATGAGACGGATTATTTGGAAGCGACCTTACGGAATATACCGGCAAAGGAAGCCCTTGTTTTTCAAACGCAATATCTTGTTCGTTCGGCTGGTGAATAACATGAAAAAAACGACCTCTGGCAAGGTTGCTAAGATATATTTTATCATCGGGGGCATATTGCATCAGATGGAGACTGGCGCCCGCTGCATCGAGGGTTGTTACTATCGTATCTAATTCCGGGTTGGGAAGTGTTAAATCAGCCGCTTGAACAGATAATTGCGTAGAAACCACCAACCTGTCCCCTTTAAAATTAAAAGCAACACCGCCGCCTGCAAATACATTGGGAGGAAGAGCAAGATGTTGGTCATTACTGAAGACGCCGCTGCAACGATCGAATCGCATAACTGCCACGCCACAATTATTAGTTCGCGCGTATCGGTTTCCTGTTGGAGAAAATACGGAAGAACCAATATAGGTGCATTGCAGCGCAGGTCCAATTTCTTGATTCTCTATCCAATAAATGCCTTGTGGAGAGAGAAGGAATTTATGATATAGGTTACTTTCATATTCAGGAACTACGATCCACCAATCACGGCCATTGCCGTGCCGTACAGCGGAAAAAGGTTCCAAATAGCCATCGACTAAGATGTTATTTTTGGAAACCACGCCGCCGCGTCCGTTATCCAGCGACATATCGATCAAAGTATAATAAAACGGCCCATAGCTTATTTTGAGTTCGGGCGAGTACCGTACGCCCATGTGAAATAGGTAGTACAACCGTTCACTTCCCGGCAATTGAAGTGCCATGGCGCCTTTGGGAGATGCATAACCGGCAGTGGAACATGTCCAATCGGCCATTTCGCCGGGATTTAACCCGGCGCCATTGAGCATGGTATCGCCATGACTGGAAGCAACATAACAGCCGTTCGTAAAAAACAACAGATTGCCGTTTTCGTCAGGCATCGTAGCCACGGTACTTTCAATATTCATTCTTAAATCAACTTGCTCAACTTGTACGCCATCGGTTGAAAACCTGACTAAAGCATTGCCGTACCCCGGCCTGCCAGGAAGATCGTGGGCGCCTACAAGCCATACTTCATCAGGTGCTACCTGAGAAAAAGAAATGGTGACGATACAACAAAAACACCATAGTGCCAGGATGCTAGAGCTATTTTTCATTTGTTTTCTTTTTCAGATTTCTTTTCACTTTGCGTTTTTCTACTTCTTTCAATCGCCTGCCTGGTCACATCCCGCAGATCCAAAGGATCAAAAAACTCCACGGGAGGAGCTTCACTCTTGCGCTCGGGCAGATGAAAATGAGCCGGAAGTTTCAACACTTTGACGGTATCGGGGTATGGATTAGTCGGTTTTTCTTCGATCCAGCGGTGGTCAAACCGTTCTTCCACAGCACCGGCAAAAGGAAGCGTATCGCAGGCTGAGCCAAGCAGGCGGCCCAGGCGGTAGTTGGGGAAGTAGGTGCGGGTATCATCCTTTAATACAGGTAAAATAAGCCCTCGTTGTTCAAAATCGGCAGCAAATAAGGGCAAATTCGGGCGATTTATGACATGGAAAGCATTGGAATTGTTTAGACTTGATGTGGAATAATAAATACGCCCGTCAGGCCCTAATTCTGGAAATTGAAAATGGGTATAATAAGGTGGATCTGGGCTAAAACCGCGATCCGACCTGGCAATCGTATCCAATACAATTGTTTCGCTATCAATTGTATTCATGTCGAGTTGGTAGGAAACCAAGTAATTGCTAACATATAAAAACCGTTCATCTGATGAAAAAACACAGGTGCTTGTCCAGAAAACGGGTTGCTGATAAGGTAGAAATCTTGGCATGCTTAATGTGCCGGAGCATCTGTCAAAATCGAATATCCACAAGCCTTGAGGACTATAGTTATTAACATAATAACATCCATTACCGGAAAAAGTCGGGTTCCCGCTATTCACAGATGGTGAAGCAATTTCTTGAACATGGGATAATTGAATGCCATTTGGGCCGATTAGATAAACCAAGTATTTTTTCGAAATTATATCTCCAACGAGTAACCACCAATCCCTACCATTTGCATGTTTTACCACGCGAGGATTAGGCAAATCGCCTGTTGTCAAAACTTGGTTAGCTAATACGACTTTCCCCAAACCGCTATTTGCATTCATATCGATCAATGAATACAGTAGCTCCGGACACAGAACGGAAAGGTCGTCGCCATCCTTGAGCGTCGTATGTATCAGGTAATAATGATTTGGCAGCCCAGGGGCTGGAATACATATGCCACTTGTAGCTGAAGGATATCCATCTGGAAATTGTACCCACATTTGCCCCGGATTGATCATCTCACCACCTTCCATTACCTGATGCAAGCGATTCCGGATTTGTCTTCCATCTGTATGAAACAACAGGTTACCCGTCGAGTCGCTACAAATAATACAATATAGCTTATAATCCTGCTGAATATTTTGCTGATTGAATTCCGGATAACCATTTTCAAAATGCATCAAAGTACCGTTGGCGTTGCCGGATTGGGGAGTATAGCCGAATATCCAGTTGTTGTCATGCATTTGACCGTTTATTGTATCAGGCAGCAGAAGCGCGAACGATAAAGACGCTATCAAGCAGATACGGTAAAGGTATTGTTGTGCCGTTCTTTTCATGGATGATTTTGAAAATTCAGTAAACTTGAGAAGATAAGGTAGAGCCTAAAAGCACCTGGCCGGCAGAATGCCGGCCAGGAGAATCAAAAGACTTCAATGCGAAATCAATATTTTATTCCGGCTTACTACCTTTCCTTGTTCCGAAACTTCTAAAAAATATAATCCGGACAAGTTTGCTGTCAATTGACACGTATATTGATTGCCGGCGGCCTGCCAAATACCCTTTAATTGACCATTTACATCATACATTTTGACGATTGCGTCGGTAACAGGCTTCTCAAATTGAATCGTAAAAGCACTTGTAGCTGGATTGGGCGCTATTGAAACCTTGATGAGGTTGGCGCTATCAGAATTTCGCCTGCTCATTCTGGCTCCACTGCCTGCACAATCGTTGGCTCTGTTACTTGTTTGGGATAAAGCCAAACGGGCAAGCACTACCCCTAATCCGCCTTCCGTTCGGCATTGATCGGCGACCGCATTCAACTCCATAGTTTGCAAGGGGGTGGTTGTGCCTGTGGCA
>JAEUUR010000267.1 GCA_016787465.1 Saprospiraceae bacterium
GGGAACGAACATGCCACTCCGATCGCCGAACCAAACGGCGGAGCTTGGTTTCATATCCCCTGTCAAATATTCAAAACGATGTAAATTTTGAACTTTCCATGTACTGTCGATATTTATCTCTTCTACCCTGGTATTGATTCGGACCGAATCGAAGAACGTAAAAGTTGTTCGGTAGGCAGGCGCCCATTCATGGTTAGAACCGGACCATACCCATTCTGTACGTTCGCCAAGTTGTTTTGAGTCGGTGTAATGGTAAATGGTTTTTCTGCTTTTTTGCCATTCTAAACCGTCGAACGATTCTATCCAAGCTGAATCGACTAAACCGTTGGCATTGATAGCTTTGTAATTGCGTTTCTTTTGAATGACCATGGTAATTGAATCCAATGTTTCGGATTCAATTACCAACAAGGGGCCGAGCCAATACGCACGATCAGCAATTCTTTTGATGTAGTGTCCCGAGGACTGTCTCCTGGATTCTATTCGGTTGGGCGGTAAAGTTGCATCGTCCTGATGTTGGAAGGAAATAAACCGTTGATCGGTCAATTTCACGCTGTCATAATTACGAATGATTAAGGAGTCTGTCCTCAGGGGTGTTAAACTCGCATTGAAAGGATGGTACAGATCGATAAATACGTTTTGAGAGAATCCAGGAAAGCAAATAAAAAGGAGTAATACAATAGAGGAGCAAGTACACTTCATCGATAATGGGTTTTAAATTTTTAAAATCACCTGTCAATGGATCAAAAACCATTGCGTTTGTACTTCGCACTGTTTGCTTGTGAAAACAGCCGGCGGCCAAAGCATTGATTTTCAGTGCTCTGTATGACAGGTTGCATTCAAAACCACTTTGCGTTGACTATATTTTCCCCACAAAGATCAGGTACCTTACATGTCCTAAAAAAGGACAAAATTGTCCTATCGTAGGACAAAATTGTCCTTTTTTAGGACATTCTGGCGCTGAAACAAACTCCTTACAATATCAATTGCCTCGTCAACTCACCACCTTTTGGGCCTAATTCAAACAATTTAACTAAAAAGAGTTTTTGATTACCCCCAATCCCCCTACCTTTGAAATATCATCATGGATTATTGTTCATTACTTAATACGTAACTGGACGGCATCTGCATTTGCCTCTGTCGCGTTATATTATCAAACACATGAACTTATGTCCGAATTACACCTGAAAATCAAAGCTATTCGTATTCTTTATCAATTAACACAAGAAGAAACCGCAGACAAAGCTTTAATGACCCTAAAAACCTACCGAAGGAAAGAAATGGGCTTTTCGGCGATTACAGAACTCGATTTGCAAAAAATAGCCGGCGTCTACAACCTGTCAGTCGAGGATATACGAAATTTTGACCCGGGTAAAAAGGTGATTGGAAATCATGACCCGGATCAATTGATCGCTCTCAAAATTGAGAATGAAAACCTCAAATCCGAAAACTCTATCCTTCGTCAGTTGATGGATAAATTAGTAACTGCATTTTCTAGTTCAAACCGAACGAATGAATTGAAATAAAAGCATCACCCCTTCCCCCTTCCAACCTGTTCCAGCAGCCACTCCCGCTCCGTCAGCACCTGCTCCTGTTCAATCCGGTCTTTTAATTTCCGGACTTCCGCTTTGTCGTTCCAATTTAACGCAACGAGCTTTTGGGTGAACCGGGCCAGGTTGAGGTAATTATTCCGATGGTATCCCAGACCGGGTTTTCTGCGGATGTATTTAATCAGGGCTTCCAGGTGCGCTTCCAGCACCGTCATTTCATTAAGTTCGTAGTATATTTTCAGGGCAATGGTTTTGGCGGCCATGCTGAGCAGCGGGTCGTGGTAGTTAGAGTGTTGCAACAAACTCAATACTGCATCATAACGTTTTCGGGCAAATTCCAGGCGCGCCAGGTTGAAACTGAAAGCGCTGTCGCGGTAACTGCGTTCCAGCGAATTGCGGTACTGATGAATAAAGGTTTCCGTCCAATCGAAATCGCGCGTGTGCAAAGCGGCGGCAACGATGTTGAAATAGGTGAAATGCGACAAAACACCCTGATCGAACAAGTGCCCTTTGGTTAAGCCGTCTTTGTAAAAATCCAGCGTGTCGTGAAAAAAATCCGAATGCCCTTCATTTACCCGCCGGATGCAATAATTGATCGCGAAAAGAAACAGATCGCGCACTTCATCGGTATTAAAAACCTGGCCGTTTTCAAGCAATGCGTGTTTGAATTGAACAAAATAGGCAGGTTCGTCGGGTACTTCCAGCATTTTTAAACAATAATACCAGGTGAGTACGGCGGGTTGATTCAAAAATTCGGAGCCTTCAACGATGCGGTCGATGTCGGTTTTAAAACTCAACTGCTGAACACTGGAGTAACGGGCGCGGTAGGCGGTGTGCAGGCACAGGTAACGCAATTTTTGCGACAACCAGATCAGGTCGGCGTTTTCAGAAAGCCGCACGAGAAACCCGGCGTCTTCCGGATGTTTGAGCGAATAAAAACGCGCTTCTTCCCAGAGCAACACCGATTGCTGGATAAAATAATCGCTGTTGCGCAAAGCCTGAGCCTCCATTGCCGTGCGCGCTGTTTGAATGGTATCGGTGAAATGGCGGGATAAACTGCGTTTTCTGTACACTTGAGTCAGCTCCCTTTCCAAAGCGCCCGGGGTGGCCTGCCAGTGTTCGACAGCCATGAATTGTTCGGCAAGTTTTTGCAAATAACTCATCACCAAACGAAGCTGTTGGGCGTCGAATGGTGTGTCAGGATAAACAACAGCGTATATTTCGGCGGGTTTGGGGGCCTTGTTTTTTCGTAAATATTGAAACAATTTGGTCACATCAGGCCTCGAATTGAAATATGGTGAATGCAAGAACTGCTCTAATCGACGCAATTCAGGTTTGCTGAAGTTGGAAATTGTAACCAGTAATTTATGCTCTTTCATCAATAAGTAATTTTTTAAAATATTGATCAACAATTAATTAAACAATATTTTGTTATAAAATTACTTTACAAAAGTACTAATTTGTATTTGTGTTGCAAAATCCGGAGCGGCACCTTTGTACCGAATCGCACAAAAAAAAATCCGCATGAAGAACTTTTCCCTTTTACTCATCCTGTTGTTATCTCTACTGAAAGTAGGAAAAACTACCGCACAAACTTTGGTCTGCAACGACCTGGTCATGGTTTCCTTAGACCAAAACTGCACGCACACCCTCACCCCGGATCAAATTCTGGAAGGTACGATTTTAGACAATTGTATCGTAGAGCTTGATCGGGTTGCGCCTTTTGGAAATGGCCCCTGGACGTCGCCCGATCTCGGCCCGGCCGATGTCAATAAAACCTACATGGTACGCGTGAAACACGTACCCTCCGGAACAAGTTGTTGGGGTAACTTGACGGTGGAAGACAAATTGCCGCCAACCCTGGATTGTACGCAACTCACCACAGTGGATATTACCGGCGGCGGGCCTGCCACGTTGTTTGCTTCCGACCTGGCTGTAACCGCTTCTGACGCCTGCATGGTGACCGGCAACCCTGTTTTGTCGTTTGCGGGCAACCAAAACAGCAAAACATTTGATTGTATCGATCTGGGCGCTCAATTGATTACCGTGGTGGCTACCGATGCAAGCAACAACACCGCATCCTGCCAGGCTACGGTGCTTGTCACGAATTCCGACGGCTCTTGCCTGGTTTGTCTGGATGCCTGCCCGGCTGCGCAGGTCATTACTTTTGAAGAAGGTTATAACACTTTGCTGCCAGCCTTTGAAGGCGGCAACTTCGGCGCGTTCGATGTGTATGGAAACGCGGTATTCGACGATGCAGGTTGCTCTTTTGTTGATTCCACCTACCAAGTAACCTATACGCCCAATGTTGCGGGGCAAAGCTGGTTTACCCGTGAATGGTTGTGGAACGACGGCGCCGGACAACAAGTAGCAGTTTGCCGCCAACGACTCATTTTTACTACCAACCGTACCGTAATGATCGAAGGTTTTGTGTATCTTGACGAAGTGGAAAATTGCACGCGCGACGTGGCAGAAACCCCCATACCACTTTACCCGATCAACATTGTCAAATTGCCTTCCGGCGATCAGCAACAACTCATGGTAGCCTCCGACGGTTACTACTCAGGAACCATCCAATTCAATATCCTCGACTCTGTGGCCGAAGTACGGCTTCAACTGCCATCCGGCGTGGTGTCTGTTTGCCCGAATACTTTTGTGATCCCTTACGGTACAGCCACTCTTCAAAACACGTTTGATTTTGGCGTACAATCAGCCGGAAACTGCCCGCTGATGGAAGCGCAAATCAACGCCCTGGCTACCCGCAGGTGTTTCAACAACACCTATAAACTCAAGTACTGCAACGTCGGCCTTGATACAGCGTATGATGCGCATTTGTCGCTCGTACTGGATGACCTGATGAACATCACCGGCTCCAGTTGGCCATACAACCTTCAACCCGACGACTCATACCGCTTCGATGTAGGCGACGTGCCGCCTTTCACCTGCAAAACGATCACCCTGACGATTGGCGTTGACTGTGCAGCTCAGTTGGGTCAGACGCTTTGCGTGGGCGTAACCGCTTTCCCGAACGAACCTTGCAACGGCAACTGGCTTGGCGCCGAACTGGAAGCATCCGCAGTTTGCGAAGGCGATTCTGTAGCCTTAACGATCAGGAACCGCGGTGTCGGCGATATGGGGCAAGCACAGGATTTCATCGTGATTGAAGACTTTATCATGTTCCAAAGCGCCGGATTTAAATTGAACGCAGATGAAACAGTAACGACCAAAGTGCCGGTCAATGGCTCTACCTGGCGCATCGAAACCAGCCAGATTCCGAACCATCCTTCACAAAATATCGTCGCCGCTGCGGTGGAAGGATGTGACGGAGTGATCAATACACCGGGCGCTATTACGGCATTTAGCCTGTCAGATCCGGGCGGCTTTTACGATGAGGAATGTAATGTGGTAACCGGTTCATATGACCCGAACGACAAAACAGCGCTGCCTACCGGGCTTGGCGCCGATCACATCATCCGCGCCAATGACTGGATCGATTACAAAATTCGTTTTCAGAATACCGGTACGGATACCGCTTTCAATGTGGTGATAGTGGATACCCTTCCGGCGCAGGTTAATCCGTTTACCCTGGAGGCAGGCGCTTCAAGCCACTTTTATCGCCTGGATATTCTGGAAGGAGGTATCCTGAAATTTGTTTTCGACCGAATAATGTTGCCCGACAGCAACCACAACGAACCGGAATCGCATGGGTTTGTACAGTTCCGTGTAGCGCAACAACCGAACCTGCCCAACGGCACCACAATTGATAACACGGCGGCCATTTATTTTGATTTCAACGACCCGATCTTTACCAATACGGTGCGCCGTACCATCGGACAACCGTACCTGGTGCTGGATGAACAAACTCCGTTTGTGCCCGGTGTGACCGTTCAAGCGATCCCCAATCCGTTTGCTGAAAAAACAACACTTACGATCGAAGGAATTACGCTGAACAATGCACAATTGACGCTTTTCGATAACCAGGGTAAACTGGTACGGAATGCACCGATGAACGGCAATCAAATCGTTATTGAACGGCAATCCTTAACTCCGGGCATGTACTTCTTCCAGATCACCCACAACGGGAAAGTAGTTTGTTCGGGGAAACTGAATGCGAATTGAATCAATCACTACTCTTGCTTCTCAAATCCACCCGAATACCATTTAACTCCGGTTTTTCCATCGCTACACGTCGGCGTTGCAGGGCTACCAGCTCGGCAGCGCCGACGCACGTTGGGGGGGTGGCCAACAGGTTGTCGAGCTCCTGAAGAATGAGCGTTTGGTTTTGCCAGAACTCGGTGTTTTTATGCAGGATATCTTCCAGAATTGCTTCCTTCAGGGTTGTTAGTTCCGGATTAAACAGCGCATTGGTTGTCAGTGCGGTATCGAGGTGTTTCAACAATTCTGTGTGAATACCTTTTCCAAGTTGGCTGGCTCCGAGCGTTTCGGAACGTTGAAAACGCCAAACGGGAAACATCGATTCAATGCTGTCTCTTGGAAATGCTTTGATGCAGCATTCGAAGAATTGGTCGTCGAGGGCGCCGGTACTTTTACGGGCTAATCCGATCCAATAGCGGTAATCAGCCAATAATTGAGAGGGTCCGGTTTGAAAAGATCGTTGATAGATGAAACCGGGCATCACTTCGTTGAGCCAAAAATGATCGAGTCGTTTATCCTGATCCGCCCGGTGTTCGAGTTGTTGCACCATGTTGTTGCGGATTTGAACCGCCTCACGGTAGATGCCGGCTACCTGTTCCTGTTGCGCAGCGGATGCGAGCGATGTTTGCCAGGTATTAACCCGGTCGGTAAATGGTTTTCCAAAATAACACTGAAGCCGTTTGTTCCGGAGCCAGGCTGTATCCAGTTGATTTGCCTCAATGGAACCGGCAAAAACCCAACCCTGTTTTCCTTCGGCTGTTTTTACTTTTAACCAGGGCGCTCTTCGGAGGCGGCCGTCAAAACTGATTTCGCTTTCAAACGGACTGACGTCGCCGAGGTCGGTCAAGGTTTCTCCTTTGTTAACTTTGCCGATCACCTCGCTTTTAACGCCCGGCGAGGCTTTTATATCGAGCTGTTCAACAGCAACCTGCAATTGATTCGGATCGGGCGTGCAGTGTTGAAATAAAAAAAGACAGATCGTTAAAACTGCCGTCAGGCGCCTGAACACAGGTTTCGTGGTACTTCGTTTGCATTTAGCGCCGTACCTTCCGCTGATCAAATTCAACCTATTCATGAGGCATCGTTTGTTGGTGATTTTATTTTTTGCCGGATTACATTCTTCCTTAACGGCACAAATTTCGGATAATTTTTCCGATGGTAATTTTGATCAAAATCCAACCTGGGAAGGGGATTTGATAAATTTTACCGTCAATACAAGCGGAGAACTGCAATTAAATGCCTCCGTTGCCGGAACGTCGAACCTGGCAGTTGCGGGAAATATACCTACCGCGGTTGTTTGGGATTTTCGCGTCAGGCTGGGATTTTCACCTTCCAATCAAAACTACCTGCGCGTTTATCTTTCGGCAGAATCGGCGGCGCTTGGTTCCGGCGACGGCTATTTTTTGGAAATGGGTGAAACGGGAAGTAACGACCCGATCCGGCTGTACAGGCAAGATGACGGCGTTAAAACATTGCTGGGAACCGGTACGGCAGGTTTGGCGGCGGTTAATCCGGATTTGCACATTGTTGTAACACGCACTTTTTCCGGCTCATGGACGGTAGAAGCCGCTTCGGGCGCCGGGTCGTTGACCGCTCAAATTTCTGCCACAGACGCTACGTACCCCGGAAGTGCAAACGCCTATTTTGGGTGGCAATGCGTGTACACGGTATCCAATATCGATAAGTATTTTTTGGACGACCTGGCCATAACACTTGGCCCGCCCGACCTCCAGGCGCCACAGTTGCTTTCCGCTGCTGCCGTGGATGAAACACACCTGAATGTCGTTTTTGATGAAACGCTCGATCCAGTTTCTGCACAGCATGCAGCATTTTATGTCGTCGATAACGGCATTGGCGCTGCCACTTCGGCCACGCTGCAACCCGATGGCAAAACGGTATCGATTGCCTTAAATGTTCCTTTATTCACCGGAACCTTTGCGCTTCAAACCGATTCGATCAAGGATATAGCCGGAAACATCTCCGGCCCTCAATCCCGGTCGTTTCAATATGTAAAAATCGAAACAGCGGAAGAGTTCGATCTGTTGATTACAGAAATCATGGCCGATCCTGCACCCGGTCAGGGGCTTCCTGAACTGGAATGGCTGGAACTGTACAACCGTTCCTCTAAAACCTTCGACCTGGCTAATTTCCGCTTGAAAGACGCAACCGGGCCATATGTTGCGCTGCCCACATTTATCCTGGAACCCGGTAAGTATGTAGCTATCACATCCGCAGTTAACGTATCAACCTTGCAGGCGTCAACCACCGGCGCTGTGATTGGAATCGGCGTGAGCCCGACGATTTTGAACAATGACGGCGACGAAATTACGCTGGCTGATGCCGGCGGTGCAGTGATTGATCAGGTGACTTATGATATTGATTGGCACACCGTTACCACCAAAAAGGACGGCGGATGGTCGCTGGAACGAATCAATTTGAATTTGCCCTGCCTCGGGGCGGCCAACTGGCAGTCGTGTCCAATTCTTCCTGGCGGTACACCCGGTTTGCAAAACGCATCGATTTCAACCGTTGCGGATGTGGTAGCGCCGGAATTTGTGCGGGTGGATGTGGAGTCGGTCAATTCTATTTTGATTACTTTTTCAGAGGGTATGGATTTGTTATTGGCCTCCGATGCGGCAGCGTATCGCATTCAGCCGTCGCTTACTATTGCATCGGCTGTTCCGCTTTCCAACGACCGTACGCGCATTCGGCTGACACTTTCTGATGCCATACAACCGGCTGTTTTTTATGCGCTTACTTCCACCGGAACGCTGGCTGATTGCAGCGGCAACCTGGTTTCAAATACGGATACCTTGTACTTTGGGTTAGCGGAAACTCCTGCCCGGTTTGATGTGGTGATTAATGAAATCATGAACAAACCAGCGCCTTCGGTGGGGCTGCCTGTAGCTGAATGGTTTGAACTCTTGAACCGTTCCAACAAGATCATCGACCTGGCTTCGTTGCGCATCCAGGATTTGAGCGGTTCTCCGGTAACCTTGCCTTCCAGGTTGTTGGCGCCGGGCCAAATTGTGGTGATCACGGCTACGCCCAATGTTTCCACCCTTTCGGCCATTCAAAGCGCTGCCGACAATCCGATTTCGGGCGCCGGGTTCAGTGTAAGTTTAATGAACGACGACAGCGATGTGCTGCTTCTTACGAATACCAACGGAGCTGTGATCGATCGCGTGGCGTATGATGCGAATTGGCATACGGAGGCGGGCAAAAAAGACGGCGGGTGGTCGCTGGAAAGAATTAACCCTGATTTGCCGTGTTTGGGAAGTGAAAACTGGCAATCCTGTCCATCGTTGCCAGGGGGGACTCCAGGGGGGCGCAACGCCTCCTATCAACAAACGGTAGATGAAAACGAACCGCATTTATTGTGGGCATATCCGGAGTCTTCAACAAGTGTCACCCTGACTTTTAACGAAGGTATTGACGAAACAGCCGCTTCGAACACGGACTTTTTCCTTTTCAGTCCTGCACTGGATGTGGTTTCATCGGCCTTGGCCGCCAACCCTGCCCAGGTGCAAATAACGCTTCAATCGCCCATGCAAGCAGGCATTGTTTATCAATTGATTTCTGCTCCGGGTTTGACGGATTGCGCCGGAAATGCTTCATCCGGTTTGGATACCATTTTTGTGGGAATACCGCTGAAACCGGCGGCTAACGACCTGGTCATTAACGAGGTGATGTACAACCCGGCAACCGGGCGGCCTCGCTACATCGAGTTTTACAATCCTTCGGGCAAGGTGTTTGACTGGAGCGAATTTTTTATTGCCGATTTTTCAGCAGGCGCTTCTGTACGACAAGTTGAACAAAGCAGACTGGCTTTGCCGGGGCAATTCCATGTTTTTACAACCGATGCGCCAAACGTACGGGAGCAATACGCTAACATCATTCAACGCAATGTGATGGGAAATGAGTTGCCGACACTGGACGGCAAAGCGGGAAATGTCACCCTTTACTGGGCAGTAAACGGGGATACGGTAGTGGTGGATGCCTTGGATTATTCCGATGATTGGCACAACGGTCTTTTATCGGTAGGCGATCGGGATGGCGTAGCCTTGGAGCGCATTCGGATTGAAAGCCAAACGAACAATGCGGCTAACTGGACTTCGGCGGCGCCCACCGTGACCGGATGGCCGGGTACGCCGACGTTGCCTAATTCACAACGTTTGGGGAATGCGCCGGTTTCAGATGGGTTCATCAAACTTGATCCGGCGAGGTTGTCGCCCGACGATGACGGACGCGAAGATTTTCTTGATATTCGTTATACTTTACCGGAAGGAGGTTTTGCGGCCACCGTGACGGTATATGATTCGGATGGCATACCCATGAAAAAACTGGCGCGCCAGGAGTTAATCGGCACGGAAGGATCTCTGCGCTGGGACGGCGATTTTGACAATGGCGAAAAAGCGCGCCCCGGCATTTACATCCTGTTTGTTGAATTATTCAGTCCTGATGGCACGGTGCACAAGGTGAAAAAGATTTGTACGGTGGTGAATTAAAATTTTTTTGCAAACGAGTGAATCCACATACTCAAAATGATGGTTACTGGAATCATAAGTTTAGAACCCAAGCGCAAATTTTTGTTAATTGTTGGTCGTGAGTGAGATTTGCAGCGTTACCCAATATTCCGCCTTGCAATTGTTTGAATATTTCAATGGCCATGGCATTTTCTATTGCAGCACCGATGAAAAAGGTTTGTGGGTTTAATTTCTTTTTGCCAAAACTTGTGCGTACCCTGTTTATTGCTGAGTTTGCTGTTTTCCAATGTTCGTCTGCCCCGGCAGGGTCTATACCTCCTTTCAACTCTCCTAATGCAATGTATTTTTCTGGTTGATGAATAATTGATTGTTTCCCGTTTTTCAAATCACTAGGTTGCCCCTGTAAAATAGAAATATCAACATTTTTATCAACCAAAGGAATATTGGTATTTAGAATCAAAAGTCGATCTGCTTTTCGTTTCCAATACAGTGCCTTGATGCGTTTTTCAATATCTGTATCGTCATTTGATTTTTCAAACCAAGCGTTTGTGTTGTTATCTCTCCACGAATAATTGATTCCTGTAATATTGAGGACAGAAATTAGTGAACGCAAAAATTTTCTTTCGCCAAGTGCACCTGCAAGATTTCTTGCTTTTCCACCAAGGGCATCACCTTTTGTAAGAAGGTAACGATAAATAAGTTCGTCAATGAAACTTTCTCCGGCTGGTTCAAGAAAATTCTCAATAAGTCCTATAATTCCAAGTGTTTTATCTTCTTCGGACAAGTAATTGAGCGATTTATCGGATAGTCCAGAAGCCGTTAGTAACCCAACTCTTAAATCATTTACTTTCAAGAGATCTTTGGGCTTTTTTACTTGCATGGCAAGTGCTTTCAATGCCTTTGCCTCTTCGATGTAAGGAACTGCAATGTAGTTTTTTTCCAAAGCCATTGCAATGAAACCAGCCCTCGTTTCTTCTCTTGAAGTTACTAAATCGTCCGGTGACGTAATGTGTGGGTTAGTAGTTATATTTTTTGCCATAAATAAACACATTTGCGAACTTCTGTTCGTCCATAACTTCCCATTTGTTGACTACTGTTGCCCTTCCCTTTTGGCAAAACAAAGATTTTGTTAATAGTATAGCCAAAGTTTTCTGCGAACTCGGATAAGATTAAATCAACAGGTATTTCTTCTCCACCATAGCGGACATTATCATTTACCATTACACAATATCCACCACTTTTTGTAATTCTTGCCATCTCATAGATTACGAAACATAACTCCAAAAAATAATTTTTTACCATTCTCGGTATATTGTTGTTGTTGAGTTTCTCAAGCTGGTTCAATTCGTCAAGAATTGTATTTACTTCTGTCATCGCGGCACAATTGTTGTAAGCGGCAATAATTTCTTCAAAACTATCTTGTCTGCCAATGGAAGAATAATACCGACTTAGATATTCAAGCTTTTCTTTATTCTCGACGGTACAGGAAAGCATAGCTTGCCGAAGATTGCGAACTTGGTCATGGTCATTTCCCAGAAATACTAGCTCCAAAGCATATGTTCTTGTATAATCATATCGATTGCAATAAGGCGGTGATGTTATGATAAAATCAAAAAAATTGCCTTGAAGTTTTGGCAGTTCTTCCAAGCAAGAGCCTGCAAAAATATCTACGGGATCATGTTTTATATTGTTTCCATTGTAGCTAAACTGTTCAAATAAATTGTTTGGCTGACTGGGTGAAAGATCAGTTATAATTTGATGAAGTTTGTTTTTTAGTGCGTCTTCGAAGTTAGGAATTTTTCCTTTGTCAAACGGCTTTCCGGACAAATCACGTTTTGAGCGATAATCCCAACGCAAATATTGGCCGTCCTTTCGTGTGAAGCTAATTTCTTCCAACACTGAAAAGGCTGAAAACTGTAGTACAGTTCGTGTTTTTTCGTCTTCTATTTTTGAACAATAGCTTAAAAATTTGTTTAACTGAATTTCTGTATCTTCAGGGAATGCATCTTTTGTAATTGAGATATGATGAATGTGGGTTTCGTGGTTGTCAATCTTTGTTAACTCTGACCACATGTTTTTTACGATTTCTCTTAAGTGGTCAGAATTGATATCATTAAGAGCTTCCCTTGTCTGCATAACAAACACACCTACTGGAAGCAACTCAATTCCGTAAGATTGCCAGCCCAATTCTTGTCCGGCAAAAAGAGTTGTACCGGTACCTGCAAATGGATCTAAAAGCTTTCCCGGAATTGGGCTATATTCTGTTAGAAAGTATTTAACAAGGGCAGAAGAAAATCCTTCTTTGTATTTGAACCATCGATAAATAGGCTCGTCCTTGTTTGCCTGAAAACTTACCACCTTTCGGTTCAAATTATAGGCAATTTCCAACCTATCAGCCAAACGGCCAAATAAACGTTGTCGTTCTGTAATAACTAATTCTGCGGTTTTGGTCATTCGTCAAAGGTAATTTAAATAGTTGTTTGTGTAGGTTTGGATTACAATCCGGTAACGCATTTTTTGTCCTAAAGTTAACTTCTTGAAATCTTTGAATTGAGATGGCCGGATCACGAGAACTATTTTGCGTACTTCGCAGGGTCTTCCTTAAAAGTTTCCACACAACTTGCGCTGCAAAATCCGTACACCTTGCCTTGGTAATGCGCGGTGTCTTTGACGGTTTCTTTGAGTTTCATGTCGCAAATCGGATCGACGGTATTGGCTAAAGATGCGGCGGCAACGCCGGCGCCGGGGGTACTTTTCTGTTTGCAGGCTGATAAC
>JAEUUR010000271.1 GCA_016787465.1 Saprospiraceae bacterium
TGACACGCCAAAAGTTTCAAGCATCGCATCTTCCATATATAACACCATTCAGCCACCCTAACCAAATCAAGTACCTATGGCAAACTTCCCAATTCCTTCCGCCAAATCCCGCAACCAAACACAAAAACGTTGGTCGCCCACGATCGACTTCACCCCGATGGTTGATTTAGGGTTCCTGCTCATCACCTTCTTCATGTTAAGCACAACCCTCGCAAAACCAACCCTGATGGCCGTTGTCATGCCCGACGCAAAAGGCGCGCCCGAGCCCACCAAGGCATCCAAAGCGTTAACCCTTCTGCTTGGTGCAAACGACCGGGTGTTTTGGTATGAGGGTCTTGAAACAGATCATTTGGATTCAACCACATTCGACGATGCAGGCCTGCGTCAAGTGATTTTAAATAAAATGGATCAATTGCAGTCAACCTTCGGTTTGCAGGCATACAATGATCCGAAATCCGGAACTGAAAAACAAGGATCCTATTTGAATGTGCTGATCAAACCCTTACCGAACTCCACTTACAAAAACCTTGTTGATGCGCTAGATGAAATGAACATTTGCCGTGTCAGGTATTATTGTATCCTTGATCCGACGCAAACCGAAACAAACCTGATAACCCCAAAACCTGACGTCAAATAACCGACACCATCTTTTTCCCAACTTAAATTTTCGTACAATGAAAAACAATGAATTCGTGTCCTACAAGGACGCGCTGGAGATCGTTTTCGCCAACCGCAACCGCGCTTACGGCGCTTATCAACTCCGCCGCCAATACCCTGCAGCCTTAACCAAAGCATTCACCATCGGTTTGATTCTGATCGGATTGTTCCTGGTTTTTCCCCAGTTAGTAAAAGCGTTTGCAGCTCTAATGCCTGTAGAGGAAAAAAAAGATGAAATTTATGTGATGACCACCGTCGAGATTGCTACGCCGCCGCCACCCATTATCCCAAAAACACCGCCACCGCCGGCAAAGGCTTTGCAACAGTTTACACCACCTATCGTTGAAGAAGACGACAAGGTGCCCGATGAACCACCCAAACTGAGCAACGATCAATTATTGGACAACAAGGCCGATATCGGCGCCAAAAACGTTGAAGGCCCCACCGAAGGCCCCCCCACTTTGGATGACCCCATTAACACAGGCTTGGTTGAGACTCCGGTAACCAACACCGGCGACGATCCGATGGAGTTTTACAGCGTACAAAAACCGCCAAGTTTTCCCGGAGGTGAAAAAGAATTGTTCAAATACTTGTCTAAAAACATCATTTACCCGGCCATCGCAAGGGAAAACAACATCCAGGGAACTGTCGTATTATCCTTCGTCGTAGGAAGAGATGGCAGCGTGGCCGAAGTAAGTGTATTGAAAGATTTGGGCGGCGGCTGTACCAAAGAAGCCTTGCGCGTTGTGACAACCATGCCCAAATGGATCCCGGGTGAATCGAACGGAAAAACAGTTAAAGTCAGATACACCCTTCCAGTGCGTTTTGTTTTGAATTGACCCCCCTGTTAACCTGTGCCGCAAAAGCAAGACCAAAAAACAATCGTTTTGAAAGTCGCGCTTTTGCGGTATTTTAATTTTGAAGCGCCAGGTTTAAGGCACCAATTTCCAAATTCAATTTTGAATCTATTTTCAACAATCAACGTGTTCGGTGACTTATGTCACATACTTTTAACCGAATAACCGGAAATTTTGTGGCAGCATTTGAAATAACAAAACCGTCTAGCCATGAAACGCATGTTGATTTTAGGAGCAGGTACGGCAGGAACCATGATGGCCAACCACCTCCACAAAGAATTGAATTCAAAAGAGTGGGAAATCGACGTCATCGACGAGCAGGAAACCCATTATTACCAACCCGGCTATTTGTTCCTCCCATTCGATATTTACGAACCTGAAGACATTGTAAAGCCGATCAAGGATTTTATCCCGCGCGGCGTAAACCTGATTCAGGATCAAATCGATCGCATTGTGCCTGAAGAGCAATATGTGGCCATGACCAACGGCGACAGGCTCCATTACGACCTCCTGATCATTGCCACAGGCGCCAAAATTGCACCAGAAGAAACAGAAGGCATGCTCGGTGCAGAATGGAAAAAAAGCATCTTCGATTTTTATACCTTCGAAGGCGCACTCGACCTTCGGAATAAACTCAGAACCTGGGAAGGCGGCAACCTGGTGGTTCACATCACCGAGATGCCGATCAAATGCCCCGTGGCGCCTTTGGAATTTGCCTTCCTTGCTGATTCCTATTTTAAAAACAAACACATGCGCGACAAGGTGAATATCACTTTCGTCACCCCATTGAGCGGCGCATTTACCAAACCTAAAGCTACCACTACCCTACAGCACCTGCTCGACGAAAAACAAATCCACATTGAAAGTGATTTTGCTATCGAACAAATTGATAACGAACAAAAAACCATCATCGATTACGGCGGCCGCAGTATTCCTTTCGATCTGCTGGTAACGGTACCCACCAACAAAGGCGACGACCTGATAGCGCGTTCCGGTTTGGGTGACGACCTGAACTTCGTTCCAACCGACAAAGGCACCCTTCAATCAAAAGCCTGGCCGAACATTTTTGTTCTTGGCGATGCTACCAATATAGCTGCTTCAAAAGCCGGCTCTGTAGCCCACTTCGAAGCCGAAATTCTGACCGAAAACATCAAAAGATATATTGCCGGTGAGCCGCTTAACGCCGAATTCGACGGACACGCCAACTGTTTTGTTGAAACAGGAAATGGCAAAGCCCTCCTTATCGACTTCAACTATACCCACGAACCCGTTGAAGGAACATTTCCACTGCCGGGCATCGGACCACTTCGCTTGCTGAAAGAAAGTCGGTTCAACCACATGGGGAAACTCGCTTTCCGCTGGATATATTGGAACATGTTACTCAAAGGAACCCACATTCCATTTGTTTCCACCAACATGCAGGAAGCAGGGAAAGAATTTGCCTAACACAAAAAAAATTTGATCATGGAAAAAGTAATAGCAGGCACTTCCGTTAAAATAAACGAAGAAGGCTACCTCACTGAATTTGCTCAATGGAACACTCAAATTGGAACCGAACTCGCCAAAGAAGCAAATATTGATATGACACCCCGTCATTGGGAAGTAATCACCTACCTGCAAACGGAATTTAAAAACGAAGTACCGTTGAGTATCCGTAAGATTGGGAAAAGCGGCGTGGTTGATATCAAGGAGTTCTACCAGTTATTCCCTATCGCCCCGTTGAAAACCGCATCCAAAATCGCTGGAATTCCCAAGCCGGCCAGTTGCATCTAAATTTCACCCTTAAATCTTTTGTCATGGAACAGCATAATGGCGAAATCAAAAAAATGATGATCATCCTTTCCAAGGCCACCCTGGATAATGTGTACGCAGCATTCGTACTCGCCAATGGCGCAAGAATGGAAGGAATCGAAGCAGAAATGTTCTTTACTTTTTTCGGTCTCGAAGCGATTCACAAAGAAAAACTGGAACATCTGCATATAGCCACCGTAGGTAACCCGGCAATGCACATGCCTACTTTATTGGGTGGCATGCCTGGTATGGAGGCCTTGGCCACCCATATGATGAAAAAAGAAATGGAACGCATCGACATGCCTGATGTGCATGAATTTCTCGATATTTTGAAAGCCTCAGGCGTTAAACTCTGGGCCTGCAAACTAGCCATGGACATGTTCCATTATAAACAAGAAGACATGTACGCAGATATTGACGGTATTTTAACCGTTGGCGATTTTTACAGGCAAGGACAGGGGGTCGGCACGCACATGCTGTTTATTTAGTGTATCTAAAAAAGCGCAACAATTCCATACCTTGGCATCCAGAATCAGGGTTTGTTGATCTTCTGAAATGGCGGGTATGTAAACGGTCGGATTTGTACGAACCATACCTACCCGCCAAATCAATAAATCGGCGAATCCGCAACCTGTTTATGTATGCCTATTTCACGCCGACAATTACTTAAAACCCTGGGAGCTGCAACAGGAGTGGCAGTTCTAAGCGGATTTGACGACAATTACACCGAAGTCATACCTGCATTAACCGACAATCCGCTGCATCAAAAACCGGCCAAACCTGTTACTGCAATTACCTTGGGAGCCGGAAATCGTGGAAATGTGTATGGTAATTTTGCGCTTTCCTATGCTGATGAATTGGATATCGTTGGAGTAGCCGAACCCATACCCGTGCGAAATGAGCGGTATGCCCAAAAACATAAAATTCCTGACAGCAACAGGTTTACTACATGGGAACACGTTTTCCAACAGCCTAAATTCGCCGATGCCGTTATCATTTCAACACCCGATCACCTGCATTACGGGCCGTGTATGGCAGCGCTAAAAGCCGGATACGATGTGTTGCTTGAAAAACCCATTTCCCCCTCGGAAAAAGAATGCCGCGACATCCTAAACCTGGCTAAAAAAACCGGCCGGATTGTTGCAGTTTGCCATGTACTTCGCTACGCACCCTATTTTGTCAAGCTCAGGGAAATCATGCAAAGCGGCGCCGTCGGCGAGATCATCAGCATTCAACACCTCGAGCCAATCGAACATATCCACATGAGCCACAGCTTCGTGCGGGGCAATTGGCACGACCGCAACGCAACCAACCCCATCCTGCTGGCCAAAAGTTGCCACGACCTCGATATCCTGCGCTGGCTCATCAACAAACCCTGCGAAAAAATTGTCGCAATGGGCAGCCTTAAATGGTTCCGGAAAGAAAACGCTCCACAAGGCAGTACAGCCCGGTGTATGGACGGTTGCGCAGCAGAGGCGACTTGCCCATACTCTGCCATGAAAATCTATTACAGGGATCGACAACGGACGCATGTTTTCGATTTGCCGGAAGATAAATCCAAACACGGCGACCATATCCTGGAAAAATTGCGCACCACCAATTACGGCCGTTGCGTATACCACATGGACAACAACCAGGAAGACCACTATATCACCTCCATGGAATTCGCCGGTGGAATTACAGCCAGCTTTTCCATGGAAGCCTTCACTTCTTACGAGGGCCGGCGAACGCGCGTAATGGGCAGCATGGGTGATATTGTAGGCGATATGGAAACGTTTACAGTAACGGATTTCCGGACGAAAAAATCCACCGTTTATGATAACTCAAGCGGCGACGGGCATGGCGGCGGCGATTGGCGTTTGGTGCGCGATTGGTTGCAAGCCATTTCTCAACAAAACCCGGCCTTGCTGACTTCCACCATCGATGCCTCCATTGAAAGCCACATCATGGGCTTCATGGCTGAAAAAAGTCGAAAAACAGGCAAAATAGAAAAGATCAACCTCGGCAACCTATGAAAGGAATCATTTTAGCCGGTGGTTTAGGCACCAGGCTGTATCCGCTGACACTAGCCGTCAGCAAACAACTCATGCCGGTGTACGACAAGCCGATGATCTATTATCCGCTCAGCACCCTGATGCTGGCCGGAATCAGAGAAGTATTGATCATTTCCACACCTCATGATTTGCCCAAATTCAGGCAATTACTCGGTGACGGATCGGCATTGGGCATGCAATTCGAATATGTTGAACAAAAAGTGCCTAATGGTCTTGCTCAAGCATTCGTGCTGGGCGAGTCCTTTATCGCCGGCGATTCTTGCTCCCTGATCCTTGGCGATAATATTTTTTATGGCGCCGGCTTGGGCGATATGGTTCGCAGCTGTTCCACCCCTCAGGGCGGGGTTATTTTTGCTTATCAGGTAGCCGATCCGGAGCGCTACGGCGTTGTAGAGTTTGATAAAAACTACAAAGCATTAAGCATTGAAGAAAAACCTCAAAACCCACGCAGTCACTTTGCCGTACCCGGTCTTTATTTTTATGATCAAACCGTAGTGGAAGTAGCAAAAAACCTACAACCTAGCCCGCGTGGAGAATATGAAATTACAGATGTCAACAAATATTACCTGGAACGAGGATTGTTGGAAGTACGACCAATGGGCCGGGGCTATGCATGGCTGGATACCGGCACCCACGAATCCCTGATGCAAGCCGGACAATTCGTGCAAGCTATTGAAAGCCGGCAAGGGCTCAAAATCGGTTGTATCGAAGAAGTGGCCTGGGAAATGGGCTTCATCAAAGACGAACAACTGGAAACACTTGGTCACAAATACCTCAAAAGTGGATACGGCGAATACCTTTTGAATATCCTGAAATTTAAATGAATTGGCACTCAGCCACCATCATTTTCTTTCCCGCTCGCCCAGAAAACTTTACAAAGGCGCCAACAAGCTCCTTGTTTTGTAGCCAAAATCCTTTTCCAACTACAGTCAAAAGAGCTCAATTGCCATTTTTTTTTACTACAAATTAATTTTTTTGTAAAAAAAATCAAAAATAAATCACTTTTTTTAAACACTATTTTTCAACAAATTAATATAAAATCAATTGAACGAACGGGGGCATTTGTTTCAAAATAGCCCTTTTTAACACATTTGAACTTAATTTATTTTATTTATAACAAAAATAAGCCATAAACACTATTCAACAAATGTAGATTTATGTCCTTGACCATTGGTACAACTTGTTGCACTTTTGTATCATCAATGAAAGGAAACGGTGGCAAACAGAAAGAAAGAGGAGAATCATTGATCTTTGTTTTGTAAACTTTTCATGAGATTATATACGGGAAATCCGAACGCGGCGCAAAAGTGCGCCGCGTTTTTTTTTGCCATTAACCTAGCCCATATCAGCAAAACAGGCTGGAATTTGTCGCCTGCTGACATTAAATTAGTTAATTTTGAATATTGCACAATTAGGTACAGTATTTGTCAATAGCCCATAATTACCATTAATGTTAGGGAGTTCACTCCTTGTTTTTTAATATTATTTTTTTCTACCTTTGAGCGTCAATTTAATCCGCAGGTTTCCTTGAAGCATGGACAACTTATAATCCGCCAATGGTGAAAAGTTTATGGGCAACTAAGACTACCGGACGCTTCGTCTACCTCGTCCCCTTTTCCCGCATAACCATCCTACCCGATTGTTTTGGAAGTTTAACTTGTTTCAACACGATGCTGGTTGATTTTAACCAGGTGCTTGCAGCAATCTAAAACAATTGCTATCATGCGTGACTTAATTGAGCTTGTAAATTTAATCAACAAGACCAAGCTAAAAAGCAACGAGTTTTTAAATGCCATTATCGAACCTGGTTCGAAGATGGAAAAACTCTTTAAAGGATTGCTGGACAACAGCATCACCTCAGATGAGGATGTGAAAGCATTGTTTAAAAACGAAACCGGCGTTAATGTTACCAGCCTTAAAAACAAATTGAAAGAGCGCCTTCTTGACGCTATTTTCCTGCTTGACTTCAAAGACGCCAACTACTCCAGCCGACAGAAAGCCTTTTTCGAGTGCTACAAAAAATGGTCGGCAGCCATGACACTGTTGATCCGGAACGCAAAAATCGTCGGCATCGACCAACTCGAACTCCTTCTGCGCCATACCAAACATTTTGAATTCACGGAGCTTACACTTGATATTCTTCGTGTACTCCGTCTCCAATATAGCACCGTTGACGGCGATATTGCAAAATTTGAGACCACCAAAAAGCAATACCTCGAATACGAGCAGGTTTGGCAAATGGAAAGCAAGGCTGAGTTGTATTACTCGGAATTGATGGCCCAATATACCAACAGCAAGAGTACGAAAACAGAGGTGATGGACCAGGCTCGTGCATATTACAACGAGCTGAAAGAATTCATGGAAGTGTGTCCGTCGTTCAAATTGCACCTGTTTGGTCGTATGGTACACCTGCTGATTTACAACAGTGTCAACGATTATGTAAATACTGCACGTCTATGCGAAGATGCCATCGAATTCTTCGACAAAAAAGAATACGACAGCGGCCTTCCACTTCAGGTCTTTTACTACAACCTCATTGTCTGCTATTTGCAACTTGGAGAATTCGAAAAAGGCCAACAGGTAATTCATCGCTGTGAATACTACTTTGAGGAAGGCTCCTTCAACTGGTTCAAACTTCAGGAGCTATTTTTCCTGCTCGCTATGCGCACGGGCCACTACACCCAGGGGTATCATTTGTGGGAAAAAGTGACCAATTACCCCAATTTCAAGGACAAACAGCCACAGATCGTTGAGATGTGGAATATTTTCCAGGCATACGTCTTCTATTTAATCAAACTGGAAAAAATACCCGAAAGTGTGTTGAGCGAGCGTTCCAAACGCTTTAAAATGGCCAAATTCGTGAACACGATTGAGCTGTTTGAAAAGGATAAGCGCGGCATGAATATCAGTATCCTGATCGTTAAAATCATATATGCGATCGCCGAACGGGATTATGAAAAATCAGTAGACCGAATTGAAGCCATCGACAAATATTGTTCGCGTTACCTCAAAGAAAAAGACACCTTGCGAAGCAATTGTTTTATCAAAATGTTGCTTCAGATTCCAATTGCCAACTTTCACCGGGAAGCGACCGCGCGAAAAGCCGAGCGATACCTCAAAATGTTACAATCAGAAGAAGCCGGTAGCGCAAGCCAGGCCCATGAAATTGAAATTGTACCTTACGAAGCGTTGTGGGCTATGGCACTTGAATCACTGCAATTGAAAATTTATAAAAAACGCGACTAACGAATTCAACTCTACACATCTCATTGAATCTTCAAAGCAATCGGCTGATACAACCGAATCATGCATATCTTTGCCCAAAAAATTGAATATGCGTTTTTTGACCTTAGTTTTCTTGCTTACCACTTTATTTGCATGCCAGAACCAACCGGCTGGCGACCCACAGAACACCGGCGTTCAAGCTGATACCACACAAAATACGGCCTCCATTCCCGGGTCAAATACAACTCCTGCTCCCAGATCCTCACCGTATGTTTTTACTGATACGATCCTGGTATCAATCGGAGCAAAGGATTTTGCCGCCGTTGTAAATGAAAAACGAAACATGGCGATCCTTGATTTTCGTACCCCACAGGAATTCAAAAAAGGGCATGTATGGCGTTCCATCAATATGGATGCAACCGGAAAAACCTTCATGGACGATCTGATGAAACTCAGTCGCAAACAGGAATATGCCGTGTATTGCAAATTTGGTGACGTGAGCCTCAAAATAGCAGAAGAAATGAAGCTCGCTGGGTTCAAAAGGATTTATCACCTGCAAAACGGATTAATGCGCTGGGGTGAATCCGGCCAGGCTCTTCAATTAAAATAATGTGACCATCCGCTTTGTTTAGACCTTCAAACAAAAGGCCGTCTTTTCAGAATTTTAGGTAATTCACCAATAACTGGTTGTTCATGGCTACTTTTTCGATTACGGTGAACGGCGTGCAACACAACGTTGAAGCCGAACCCGACATGCCGCTGCTTTGGGTTTTGCGCGATATCCTTAACTTGACGGGCACCAAGTTCGGTTGTGGTGTAGCATCCTGCGGCGCTTGCACCGTACTTGCCGACGGCCATGCTGTTAAGTCTTGTGTGCTTCCAATTCAATCTGTTGAAAATCAAAAAATTACAACAATTGAAGGACTCTCGGCTGATGGAAACCACCCGATTCAGGTAGCATGGGAAACCATCGCCGTTCCGCAATGCGGCTATTGCCAATCCGGCCAGATGTTAACCCTGGCCGGATTGCTCAATCAGAAACCATCGCCCACCGAAGACGAGCTTGAAGCAGCTATGAGCCAGGTGCTTTGTCGCTGTGGAACCTACCAGCGCATCCGGCAGGCAGCCCTTTTGGCAACTAAAAAATCAAAACTCTAAAATCCGGCTCTATTATGACAAAAGTTGCCATCCATCGCCGCGATTTCCTCAAAATTTCAAGTTGGAGTACAGGAGGATTGATGTTGGGATTTACGGTACCCGGTTTTTCTGCCATTGCAACGACGCTGCCTTTCTCCGAATGTGATTTTTTCCAGCCAAATGCTTTTTTGCGCATCGACAAGGATGGAACAATCACCATTTTTGTTGGGAAACAGGAAATGGGGCAAGGCGTCAATACCTCTCTGCCAATGATTGTTGCAGAAGAACTGGAAGCCGATTTTCAAAAAATCAAGGTTGAAATCGCACCATTCGGCACCTTGGCCGAAGGCGCACATGATACCGGCGGAAGTATGAGCGTAACAGGCTCCTGGGATGAACTTCGAAAAGCCGGCGCTGTTGCCAAAAACATGCTGGTCAATGCAGCCGCAAAACGCTGGAATGTAAATCCCGGTCTGTGCAAGGCCGAAAACGGTACCATCGTCCATTCTACCAGCGGCACCTCTCTCACCTACGGCCAACTGGCATGCGATGCAGCTTCATTGCCCGTACCCACAGAAGTAACGCTGAAAAATGTACGCGACTTCAAACTGATCGGAAAAGAACAGCGCAAAAAAAACCTAAAAGATATTCTATCCGGTAAAAACCTATATGGCATTGACGTGAAAATTCCGGGCATGCTGCACGCCGTGGTGGCGCGCTGTCCGGTATTAGGGGGCGATATCCTGTCTGTCGATGACACAGCAGCCAAACTAGTGCCCGGCGTAGTAACCGTTGTGCAATACTCCGGCACCGGAACACCTATGAATGTAAGAGCCGGTGTAGCGGTTGTTGCAACCAATGTCTGGGCTGCGATGAAAGGGCGCAGGGCGCTGAAAATAACGTGGAATGAAGGCCCTCAAAACCAGGAAAGTACCGATTTGCTTTTCCAAACCTTCAAAACCCGTGCAAAAGAAACGCCCGCTAAAATTGTACACACTGCCGGCGATGTCGATGCCGTCAAAACCTCCAAATCATTGTCGCTGGAGGCCGAATATGCAGCGCCGTTCCTGGCACACGCCACCATGGAACCCATGAATTTCATCGCGGAAGTAAAGGATGGAAAATGTGAATTGTGGGGGGGGCTGCAATTGCCCGACTGGACCGTGAACGATATTTCCCAAAAATGCGGCCTTAAAAAGGAAAATATTAAAGTCAACCTGACAGCCATGGGGGGCGGTTTCGGTCGCAGACTACAATTTGACTTTGCGATTGAAGCAGTAAAAATTGCACAGCAACTCAACAAACCCGTTCAAGTCATCTGGGATCGGGCCGACGATCTAAAGTACGACAACTACAGACCCGCCAATTACCATCATCTGAAAGCTAAATGGGATAAATCGGGCAAGTTATTGACATGGGAACACCACGTTTTAAGTACGCCAATTGAGTGGATGACTTCCGGAAAAAAAGAAGGGGAAATACCCTCGGAAAATGTTGGTGGCGCAGGCAAAGACTTTTGGTATGGAATTCCAAATGTTAAAACAGCCTACACCCCACTCGATTTTAATATCCAACGCGGTTGGTTACGTGGCGTCGAACCTGTCCAAAATGTATTCGCCATTGAGTGTTTCATCGATGAGGTGGCACGAAAAATGAAAAAGGATCCGCTCCAAATGCGCCTCGATCTGCTCAAAGGACGGCAACCGTTCGAAGGAATATGGGGAGGCACTGTTGCACCTGAACGCTTAGCCGGTGCACTGGAGTTGGCAGCCGAAAAAATCGGATGGAAAAACAAACGCCCTAAAAACAGATTCCTTGGCATTGCCGGTCATATGTTTTTCTGCGACTCCTACGCGGCCCATGCCATTGAAATAGAAAAACTTGGCCCTAAGAAATTTAAAATTGTACGGATCGTATCTACAATCGACTGTGGTGTGGTTATAAACCCTGATGGATTGGTGAACCAGATGGAGGGAGGCACTGTGTTTGGCTTGGGGCAAGCGCTAAAAAATGAAATTACAGTTAAAGATAGCAAGGTAGAACAAGACAGCTTTTTCACTTACGAACTGATTCGGTTTAACGAAGTGCCGCCTATCGAGGTTTATGCCGTAAAAAGCGAGGCCCGCCCCGGAGGAGCAGGCGAAGTTGGCGTAGCAACCGTATCTCCAGCCCTGTGCAACGCACTTGCTGCAGCCGGTATGAGGCCCCGTGAATTGCCGATAAAAAATGCTGGGTACGTTTGGGAAACGTAGTTTAATTCATTCCGGAAGTTGGTTCCACAACCCTGATTGCACTTTTGCCATCAAAAATGCGGACAATTGCATTTAGGTTTGAACAAGCCACAACTTTGGATTAAAAACATGCCTGCCATCAGCAGGAAAAATGCAATGCGCCACCAGTTGATTTTTTTCATAGCAAAGTGTTTCGGTTAATGATTGATCAGATGTTGAAAGTTACCGAATAAAGTACAAAACAAAGACGACAAGGATCAGGTTTTAGCTGCCCGTACTTTTAATTTTAACATAAGCACTTCTGTCGGCCCGGGCGAAAGTAGAAAATTCCTTTCGTAGATTTGCAAGAATTACACTTTGTTATGCCGGCCGACCCAGACCATCCTTTCCCAAAAAAGCGTATTCTATTTGCTCCACTCAACTGGGGACTTGGCCATGTATCCCGGTGTATTCCGCTCATTCAGCACCTGGAAAAAGCAGGTGTTGATGTAATATTAGCCTCAGATGGGGTTGCACAGCATTTGTTGAAAGCCGAATTCCCCCATTTGACCTGCCTAACCTTACCCTCTTATAAAATCCGGTATTTTTCAAATAATATGGTGTTGAATATTGCAAGGCAATTACCGCGCATGCTATATGCCATAAGAAGCGAGCAGTGGGCGACGGAAAAAATTATTCGTGAATACGGGATCTGCGGCATCATCTCCGATAACCGTTATGGATGTTTTTCCACGAAGGTAAAAAGTGTCATACTGACACACCAACTGAATTTGCGCATTCCAAATCGGGTTTTACAATGGGGCGCCAACCAAGTACTGTATAAAATGCTGACAAAATTTGATGCCGTTTGGGTGCCTGATATTGAATCATCCAACGGACTTTCAGCAGCACTTGCACACCCCGCAGGCAACCTTAAAAATGTAACGTATATCGGGTTGTTGTCGAGAGCCTTTGCGCCCACCCCAGTTACAAATTTTGACTATGATGTAGCTGTGATATTGTCTGGCCCCGAGCCGCAGCGCACTTACCTCGAACAGGTGCTTTTGGAACAAGCTATGTCCTTGCCGCACAAGTTCATTTTTGTGCAAGGCAAAACCAAGACTAAAAAACATCATTACGAAGCGCCAAACATAGAAGTCGTTTCATTTCTCACTTCAGAAGAACTTAACAAAGTGTTGGCAGCAAGCCGGTATATCGTTTGTCGTTCGGGATACAGCAGCCTGATGGATTTGGTAGGAACCGGAAAAAGAGGGATACTCATCCCAACTCCAGGACAAACCGAGCAGGAATACCTGGCCGAAAACCTACGTCGTGAAAACCTGTTTATCGTTCAAAAACAGCCCAAAATTAACTTGGGTGAGGCGTTACATCAAGTGAAGCATACCCTTGGTTTCAATGGCACAGATTTCACCGTAAATACATTTCAGGCAAAGCTTGATGGCTGGCTTCAACGCTTAACACCGGTTAGTCAATAGACAGCAAACAGAATTAGTTTCGATTAAACCAATTTCCCGCATCCAGCCAGTAGATCAGTTTTAGTGTAAGCGAGTTGTTTTGTGGCGCCTGGAACGTTTTATTCCAGTTTCTGAAATAATTATCGCCGCGCTTTGCGTCGCCGCTAAAAATCGCATCTTTCCAAATCAGGTTTAAGAAACTGCCAGGCGCGAACTGCCAGGTATATACCAGGTCAATGTTAAATTGGTTGAAGTTTTCATCAGCAGTGCCGTTCCAATCTGTAGGAGAGAAGGTACCATCTTGATTCAGATGCAAGTATCCATGATAGTACAGTTGCAACCAATAGTGCCTGGCCCGCACCGAAAGATTCATGCGCGGCCCAAACAAAACCTGTGCAGTAAGCGAATTGTCGAACGTTGTAATATCCCTCCGACCAAAAATGATATCGTTATCACTCCGTTTAGAAACATATCCGAAGTTAGAATGATCTTTTGACACGCTCATATCTGACGACAACCTGAGATGATCGTTCATCACCCAGGTAGGACTAAAATTTATCCCAATGTACGGATCGTTTGGAATCGGGCTTTCTCCAAATAAAAACCTGAAGCTGGCGAATAGTCGTTTGCTCGAATTGGTTTCTATTCCCGGGCCAAAGAAAACATACGGGGCATGGTAATATTTAGCGCCTGCTGTACGTGGTTCGAAATAGTCATAGAACCAAAATGGCCTGGAAAAAAAGAGCAAAGACGCATTGAAATTATTTGCCCAGGTTATCGAGGAAAAGCTTTCCAACTCCAACGACTCCCATAAAAATGGCGACTTCAGCCAGGTATTGGTGATGGTCAAATTGACAAATCGTGAAGCAACATTCCCCTTTTGTTTGAAATCTCCGTAGGAGACATAACCCTTCATCCGTGTAAAATTTACACGCCTGAAAAAACCAAGATCGCTCGGATCATAACCATTGCTGGTTGCTTGATGATCCAGCCCGCCTGTCCAACTTCCACTAACTTTCCTCAACCCTAATGAATACCCATATCCAGTTTTCTGTTCCTCCGACGGATTATTTTCAGGATTAAAAACCGCGCTGAATTGGCCACTTCCATACAATTCATATTGGTTGCCAGCGTCGCGCAGGTTAAACGAAAGTGCTGAAACATTGGCATCGCGCGCGGCGCCAGCTCTTACGACATTGGTGTTGGCAAAGCTTATCGCAGAATTATAAGGCAAGGCTTGGTCCAAAACCAGCACATTGAAATTCGAAAGTGGGCTGGTTTGAAATTTTCGGCTGGTTCCGGTCGAATCGTTTCTTATTTCTGCAAAGGCAGGTGCCGATACCGCGTTCAGCACCCCAATCCCCAGCTTTGAGCGCGTACGTCCGGAAAGTTTGGTGGCATTGTACAATTGCGTTTGGGAAGGGTTTTGAGTAATCGTTTCATGGTCGCCAACCTCAACTTCGTAAAAACCCTTCGGCAATCCTCCGATACGCCTGGAGTAGAAAATATTTCCTTTGGAAAAGAGTTCAGTTCCTTCTGTAAAAAACTGCCGGCGCTCCTCATATTGAACTTCGAATGGCGTAAGATTTCGCACCAGGTTATCGCTTTGAGCTTCGCCAAAGTTTGGGATCAAGGTTGCATCAACCGTAAAACTTTCTGATAACCCCCATTTAACATCCATTCCACCTGAAAGCGTTCGGGTACCGGCATAAGCAACCGGATCCTCAGACACAGGCGATCGTTGAACCGATCCGGCTATATAAGGTGAAAACGCCAGCCTTAATGGCGGGTTGATTCGGTTCAATCCTTCGAGGTTTCCCCACTGCGGCAATGTACCACCTCCATTCGGATCAACCGGGCTCCAGGTGTTGAACTCATTAACATATTGGATTTGACGGGCAAACTGGATTCCCCAGTGTTGATCTTCCTGCTTGGGAAACCGGATAGCACTGAAAGGAATGCGAAGCTCAACCGACCAGCCATCAAGGTGCAGTTTTACTTCGGCATCCCAAACGGCATCCCAACCTTGGTCAAAGGCATCGGGCGACATTCGGATGTCGCTCTGCACCCCGCCAGCTGTAATCTGAAAACGAAAGGCATTAAGCCGATCACGGTAAGTGTCAAGGCCAATGTGAAATGCATCCGCCGTCGATTCACCGTCGCGCGTGCTTAAATCTGTACGAATGGTGCCACTTTTTTGGTAAAGGTAGGCGCCGATATAAACTGCTTCATCTGTGTAAACAACTCGCACTTCGGTTTTTTCACTAGCCGACCTTCCGAAATCCGGGCTGAAGGTGACAAAATCGGTCATGGGCGTCGCTTCAATCCAACACACATCATCCAGCAAACCGTCCACTTTGGGAGCATCTTGAGTACGCAACGCAATTCCTGTTTTCCGATTGGCATCAGTTGTTGCCACCGATTGTGCGTTGCCAAAATAGGAGATAAGTTGAACAACTGCTACAATTGCTAAAGGGAGGGTTTTCATATCCTTGACTAAACGATTTATTGGTCTCGTTGATAAATCAAAGAAATACGGCGGTTGAATAATCATGATGGGAAACTCTACACAATTGGCGAAATCAGGCTTTAAGGAAGGTTCTAAATCCTTAAATGCGTCATTCAACGTTTTCTGACGAGCATCAAACCATCCCTGATCGGCAGCAAAATATTTTCCACCCTTGTATCTGTATGTACCATGGTATTAAAGTTGCGTAGAACACATGTGGTTTCGTCTTTTTGATCCGGCCCCGATACTTTGCCATCCCAAAGGACATTATCGGCAAGCAAAAACCCCCCTGCACGCAGTTTAGGCAACACCATATTATAGTGTGCCGGATAATCGAGTTTGCCTGCGTCCAGAAAAACAAGATCGAATATCTCATCCAACTCCGGCACTATTTGAGCGGCATCCCCCAAGTGAAGAAGAATTTTATGTTCCAATCCGGCTTTTCCAATGTACTTACGAATGATCCATGCAAGCTCATCATTGGCTTCTATGGTATGCAACAGCCCGTCGTCCGTTAGTCCGTTAGCCAGGCAAAGTGTTGCGTAACCGGTAAATGTTCCTATTTCAAGCACCCTTCTGGGTCGGATCATTTGGCTGATGAACTTGAGCAAAGTGCCTTGGTAGGGTCCGCTCTGCATATGTGGACTCAAGGTTTTGAGATTCGTTTCCCTGTCGAGCTCTTGTAACAAACTAGGAATTTCGGAAGTATGGGCCTGGCAATATTCCCAATCACGTTGAAATGAGTGCATAAAATCGAGTTAAAAATGGCTGCGTCAAAGGTCTTGTATTTTTTTGCTGATTTTTTTAAAAATTGTTTTTCAGTTACGAATAATGGATGTACCTTTGCACTCGCTTTTGAAAAAGGGGTAAATGCTCCAAATAAAAAGTGAAGTTATTTGACACATTTTTAGCCTTTGGAGGGCTTTATTTAAGCCACTGTAGCTCAGTTGGTAGAGCAGCTGATTTGTAATCAGCTGGTCGGGGGTTCGAGTCCCTCTAGTGGCTCCATTCAGATTGTGTTTGCGTGACAGTGTGTGTTCTTGGATGATTTTCAAAAAACCAACAACCATCC
>JAEUUR010000107.1 GCA_016787465.1 Saprospiraceae bacterium
GTGCAATACATTCCGCCCGATGTGTCGAAAAATACCATGATCAAAGAATTGGCTGCCGATGGCCTAAAGGTTGAAATTTATGACCGCGACAATAAAAAGATGAAAGTGTATTACGTTGGCGGGGTTACGGCTGATGAAAAAGGCACCGTAATGATCATGGAAGGTTCGGAGCAGCCGTACGTGGTTCATATTCCATCCTTTATCGGTCAAGTACGTGTGCGTTATTTACTCGGCGACGATAATTGGCGCGACCGAACGGTGTTTTCTGAGAACCCGGAAAAAATTCAACAGATTTCAGTGGAATACCCGCAGCGAAAAAATGAATCGTTTGTATTGGACAAACAAGGGGAAGCCAATTATTCCATTCGGCCTTATTTCAGCACGACAACCGTGAGCAAAATGCCGCAAAGAAAAGGGATTGCAGAAGCTTATTTGTTACAGTTTGAAAACCTGGGCGCAGAAGCTTTTGAAACCAGCAACCCGTTCCGCGATTCCGTATCCACCCTGGTTCCATTCGTGATTATCAACGTAAAAAGAACCGACGGCTCCTCCAAATCCGTCCGGTTTTGGCCCACAGAAGTGCAGTATGAACGTGCGACTGCCATTCCGTTCGTGCACCGGTATTTTGCAGAAATTGATCGTCAGGATTTTATGCTCACGCAAGACCGCGTTTTTGCGCCTGTGTTTCGAGGGTACAGTTTTTTCTTCAATCCGAACGAAGGGGACTTAAAACAATAGGTTTGATTACCTGCTAAAAATCGAGTACAAACCGTGTACCCCGGCCTGTTTCCGAACTTACGCGCAGATCGCCTCCGTGTTGTTGCATAATTTGCCTGGAGATACTCAGGCCTACGCCCGTGCCTTCCGGTTTGGTGGTAAAAAATGGAATAAAAATTTCTTCAAGGATATCGGTTGGAATGCCGGGACCGTTGTCTTCCACTTCGATGAAAGGCCTGCCGCGCGCATCAGCGCCGGCGCGGAGAATGATTTGTTTGGTTTTTCCTGTTGAATCCTGCGCGGATTGCACGAAAGCTTCCCTGGCATTTTTGATCAGGTTGATGAGGGTCATTTCAATTTGGCCGGGGTCGGCATGGATGAATAAATCGTCGGGCTGCACATAACTCGCCAATTCAATGCCTACCGCTTTGAGGTCGGAATTTGACAGCGAAACGACCCTTTCAAACAATTTTTTGGCCGGCACATCTTCCAGTTTTGGCGTTGGAATGGCCGTAAAAGACCGGTAGGCATCCACGAAGTTCATCAACCCTTTACTTCGGGTGGCCACTACTTCCAGCGCTTCTGTTAAGTCGGCGGCGGCAACGCCGGGCGGCAAGTCGTTTTGAACGATCACCTGCATGGTTTCCACCAGGGAAACGATGGGCGTGATCGAATTCATCATTTCATGGCGCAATACACGGGTTAGGTTGCGCCAGGCGTCCACCTCCTTTCTCTGAAGTTCCGGGTGAATATTTTGAATGGTAATAAGTTGTACAGCGCGACCTTGCAGGTTGAGCCGCACCCCCTGAACGGAAAGTTGCCGTGATGCATCAGGTTGGTACAGCACTTTATTTCTGCCGGTGAGTTGCCTGACGAAGTCGGCCAGCGGCAGGTGTTGTTTAGGCAGGTCGTCGAGGTGATTGAGCCGGTAAATGCCCAGTTGCTGAAAAGCGGCGCTGTTAGAAACCAACACCTGCATTTCTGCACTGAAAGCCAATAACCCTGTGCTCAAATGCTGCACCATAGTGTTAAGAAACAACAAGTTGGCTTCCTTTTCAGCCCGTGTTTGCCGGAAGGCTTCCAGCACTTCGTTAAATTGCCGGTTGACTTCGGCAAATGATTCCCCTTTTTCTTTGGATGAAGCAAAACGGATAGCGAAATCCGAATACCGCACACTGTCGAATAAACGCGCCAAACGCCGGTTTGTATCGTTTACGTAGTAAAACAGGTTAAAAGCAATGGCTACGGATACCAAAAGGAACAAAATAGCCAATCCTGCCTGACGTTCTGGTTTGAAAGCCCAATAAGCTGTTATAAACAACGATCCTGCCAGGAACGCGACGCGCCAGGCAAGGTTGGAAGCAAATGAGTGGCCTATTTTCATGGTTTTTTTTAATCTTCGTGCATCTTTGGGGCATTAATTATTCAAACAACAGGTGAAACCCGAATCTATTGAACATCGAATACAGGCGTTCCGTCAATTCGCCCTTTCGCTTCCTGAAACCGATGAAACCGTGCATTTCAACATCGTGTCATTCAGGGTGAAAAAGAAAATTTTTGCTACGATGAACGCCCCAGAAAATCGGGCTACCCTTCGTTTTACACCCGAAAACCAGGATGTATTCACGGCTATTGGCAAAGGAACGGTTTTTCCGGTGCCCAACAAATGGGGAGCCTACGGCTGGACGCATTTAAACCTTGAAACCGTCGATTGGGAACTTTGCTGCGATGCGCTCCAGGTTGCCTGGTTTGATACGGCGCCACCCAAGCTCCAGGAAAAATACGCGGATTTTTTTGAAAATGAATAGCCTAACCCGATAAAGCACAGGTACATGTTATTGCATTCAGTTAAATCCGATAAAATCAATTCCGCGAAATCCTGAAAATCCAATAAAATCCGCGATTAAAACTCCAGCTTCAATTGTCCGCCTTTGAATTTTTCGTATAAATCCAGGTTGTAGGCGGGCATTTTACGGTCTTTCAGGTATTTTTCTTTAGCCAACCTGAATTGCTGGTGGATGATGGCGGCGATATTTCCTTCGCCCGACATCCGTTTCCCGAACCGTTTTTCTTCCAGGGATCCACCGTGTGTGTCGCGAATGCGGTTGAGTACCCGATCAGCACGATCGGGCATGGTTTTTCGAAGCCAATCTTCAAATATAACGCCGACATCGCCGTTGAGTCGTACCAGCGTGTGCCCAACGCCCAAGGCGCCTTTTTCCGAAGCCGCTTTTACCAGTGGAATAATTTCATGGTCGTTCAGTCCCGGAATAATTGGCGCCATCATGACGAATACGGGAATGCCTGCATGGCTAAGCGTTTCCACCACCTGCAGCCTGCTTTTGATGGTGGCGGTTCGCGGTTCCAGGAACAACCGGAGTTCTTCGTTCAGCGTGGTGATGCTGATGGCAACATGAACCAGGTTTTCGGAAGCGAGTTGTTTCAGGATATCCAGGTCGCGCAGGATCATGCTGTTTTTAGTGATCAGGCTGACCGGGTGGCGGTATTTCCAGAACACTTCCAGGCAGGCGCGCGTGAGCCC
>JAEUUR010000338.1 GCA_016787465.1 Saprospiraceae bacterium
CAATGTTTTGATTGTTGGAAGAAAAACCGGCAGGGCCTTGCCAGAGGAATTGAAGCGGCGCTTGGGCGTCTGTCGGAACCTGGTTCAAGGTGATCGCACCGTCGTTGACGCCTGCTTCGCAGGAAGCATTTTGAACTGTGAAACTTCCATTTGGAATGGTGCTTTCATGCAACACCGAATAACTTGCTGTGATGGAGCATCCGTTGGCGTCCGTAACTGTCAGGCCGTAAATACCGGCAGCAACCTGTGAAAGGTCTTCGGTTGTTGCTGCCGTCGACCACAAAAAGGCATAACCTCCGGAACCTCCCGAAACTGATACATCAACGGCGCCATCTGTGCCTGTGCTGCAAGGATCGGGCTCGACGTCGGCACTGATCTGCAATGGCGAGGGGGCCGATACGGCATGAGGACCGGAAACAGCCGTACAACCGTTGGCATCCGTGACGGTTACAGTATAAAAACCGACCGGCAAGTCGCTTATATCCTCCGTATCGTTATCCGGATCTTCAGCCCCGTCGATGTCCCAATCATAAGTGAAGGGCGTAAAAGCGCCTTGAGGCGTTAAATCAACGGCCCCGTTATTTCCACAGAAAGCAGGTGTAGCGGTTGCTGTTAGTGAAAGCGCGCCTGCTGGATTTGATAAGGTGATACTTGCCACCTGGGTGCAAAGGCCCTGATCTGTGACGGTTATCTGGTAATTTCCGGCAGTTAACCCGCTTAAATCTTCCAGGTTGCTGCTAAAACTATTAGGGCCGGTCCAGTTAAATGTATAAGGAGGTTGTGATCCAACGACAGAGAGGTTGATCGTTCCGTCTGAGCCACCGCTGCAGGTTGGGTCGCTTTGGATGACATCGAGGGTGAATGCAGGGCCATTCTGCAAGATAGTTACTTTGCCTGTATAGGTACACCCCGTTGCATCGGTAACGGAAACGGTATAAATGCCTGCGGTTAAATTGCTGATATCTTCGGTTAAAGCTCCGTTCGACCAAAGGTAGGTATGAGGAGCCGTTCCGAAATTCACCGTCAGATCGATCGCTCCCGGCGACACAGACTGGCAGGAAACGTGGGTCACACTAAATTGTTGGGAGGCGATCAGTGGCCCCGGAAAAACCGTCATTTGATCGGTAGCAGTGCATCCTGTGACGGTATTTGTAACGATAAGTGTATAAACTCCGGCTTGATTGACAAGCGGGTTGAGCAAAAACTGATTAGACGCATTAATGGCTGCTCCTATCCAAAACACGGCAATATTTTGTCCGGATGTTACCGGAGCCAGCGTAACAACACCGCCGCCACAAGGCAGACCCAGATCGGGGCCGGCATTAGCGATGGGTAATGTTTGAGTTGATACGGTTACCTGATCGGTAGACGTGCATCCGCTTACCATGTTCGTGACCAAAAGGGTGTACACCCCGCCTTGATCGACAGTCGCATAAAGTGTGTTGGAGCTGGAAGTAATGTGCCCGTCTGTTGTCGACCAAGCATAGGTGTAATTCGGGCCGGTTGGGGTGGTATTTCCCCCGATTTGGACCGAAGGGTTGATGCAGCTCAGGGTGACATCGGACCCGGCATCGGCGAAGAAAAACGCGTTGGGGCCTTGAACGCTCACTACGTCGAACCATTTGCCGGCACTACAACCGGTAATTGTGTCGGAGACATTAAAAATAAATAAACCGGGCGCATTTACCGTCGTTACGAGTGAATCGGTAGGGCCGGTAATGAATAGGGAAGTTTGATTAGCGTGAAACCATTTAAATATAGTTTGACCGGGCAGGTATTGGCATTGGGAAGCATCCAATACCACTTCAGGGTTGGTACAATCAATTGGAATTTCCGGCAGATCGTTGTCAATGGAAGGCTTTCCGGTGAATTTTTCGCTTACGGTTGTACAACCGGCGTGATCTGTAATCGTGACCTGGTAAGTGGTTATCGTTCCAGGCGTGATCTGAGTAGCATTCTGACCAGAAAATGGAGCCCAATTGTAAGCATATGGCGACGCCCCACCTTGAACGTTACAGGTAAGTTCAAAATCGTAACTATTGCCGTTGAAATTGCATTTTGCGGTAATGTTACCCTGCAACACAGGAGGGTTACCCAAATCGAATGAAACAAATTCAAAACATCCCGATTCATCCGTAACGGTTAAATGATAGGAGCCCGGGCTCAGGTCGGTCACATCCTCGGAAAAGGCATCATTCGACCAAATAAAACTGTAATTCCCTACACCTCCGGTTACCGTTACGTCAATTGCGCCATTAGCACCGTCGTGGCAGGATACGGGCGTCACAACGGATTGAACAACTAAACATTGAGCAAACAGATTTTGGGTAAAAACCAAAACCAAAATCAAGATGGTAAAAAAGCGCAATAAGTGACTCATTTTATTTCTTTTTTTCATGAATGGACAGCATTCCTGCCGAGTAGTATTTGACGTTACAAATGTGGCGTATCACCACCTTTCTATGCAAACACAATTTTTTTAAATTGTAATTTCATATTTTTTAAAAAATTATTGTAATATTTGTTAATCAACATTTTATGAATTTAAAAGTAAAAATAAAGAATATTTTGTTCTTGAATTTCCTGTTGTTTTGAAGGCAATTCTATAAAAAATAAAATAGGAGACGGTTACAAAATCGCCGGAACCGGACATTCATTGCAGATGCCGGAAATGCAGTATTATTGCCTCGAACAATAATTTCTGTATATGGCTCGCATTTTACATTTTTTTCTGGATCGGAATTCAAACAAGGTTTGTTCCGGGTATAAGGGTCATCAAGATTTGTTTTCGGGCCTTGAAAGGGAGGAATCCAAAGCAATTCAATGTTTGTATGCCAGGGTTTCCGGAGGAATATTTAACATTGGCAAAGCGCATGGTTTGACGGATGATGACATTGAAGAATTGATTTGCGACTGCATTGCTTTTTGTGTGCAAAGAATACGGACTGGCCAATATGTTTTCCAGGGATATAGCCCGGCCACATTTGTGGTTGAGGTTGCAAAGAACAAAGCGAAAAACAGGAGGCGAAGTATGATCAGAAAGGGAGTGGTTGATTTGGAAGCGGTTGGAGAGCCAGGTGAAGAACCCGAATTTACCAGTTTTGCAGAGGTTGAATTTCTTGAACAACTGCTGTTTCAACTTGAACCAAATTGCCAAAAACTGATTCGCTTAAAATACCTGGAAGAAATGCGCGACAAAGAAGTAATCGAACTGCAACTAACCCAATATTCCACGGTTGACGCCTTGAAAAACCACCGCTCGAAATGTTTTAAAAAACTTACAGAATTAGCTAACGACGCTTCAATGCAATAATCATGAAGGAATTTTACGAACAAATAGAAGCCTATTTACAAGGCGAATTAAACGATGCAGAACGCCAGGCTTTTGAGGATCATCTCCAAAAGGATGAAACCCTGGCTCGTTCTGTGGAAGCCCACCGGGCTATGATGAACAGGATGGAGGGCGCCAGAATTCGTTCCAATGTAAAAAATGCGATCGAAGACTATAAAACACAGCAGAAGCACACGCCTTTTTTCACTCAACCGACAGCCTGGGCATTGGCCGCAACCATCGTATTGTTGTTAACCGCAGTTTGGTTTATGTCGCGTCCGGAAACACCTGACTCCCCTCAAATTGCTGTGGAACAACCAATTGATACGAGCACTGCCCCGAAAATACAAGACAAAGAGCCCAAACTTGAACCACAACCACCTGTTCAACCCGACACGCGTGGTCGTGCTTTGGCGATGGCCAAAAACCAATTCGAACCGCCATCACCCACCATGATTCGCGATGCGATGGAGTCCACAGCCAATGCGCCAAGAACGCCCATCCAACTTGCAGGCGAGGCATATGTTGCAAAAGAATATCGGAAAGCGGCAAATATCCTGGCGGATGAGTCCCTGGTTGCCAACGATGAAAATGCCAGGTTTTTGCGTGCCGGCGCGCGTTTTAAATCGGGTCAGTACGAGCTGGCGGCCTCCGATTATGAAAAATTGTTGCGCAGTTTTGAATTCAAACATGAAGCAAGATGGAACGAAATGTTGTGCCGAATGGCCGTGGGAAAGCCGGTTGACAGCCTACTCAAAAAAATGGCGACTGATGAAAATTTCGCATTTAAAAACAGGGCTAAACAACTCCAAGCGACGATCCGTTAATCCTGTACTTATTTCATGTCGCCCACAGCCACCATACCGGCCCAGAAGAACGGATGGGACTGACGCCCCGGATTTTGATCCAGGTACATCCTTTTAGCATTCGCCAAGGCCAGGTTTTTGGGTTTTCCTTTTTTTAATTCCCCGTAAAAGTGATCGACGAGTTCCATCGTTGAACGATCATTGACACTCCACAAAGAAGAAATGATGCACTTGGCGCCTGCATACGCGAACGCGCGTGCGAGGCTGGATATGCCTTCGCCGCGTTGCACTTCGCCAATTCCTGTTTCACAAGCCGACAGCAAAACGACATCGGCATTCAAGTTAAAATTATACAACTCGCCGGCGGTGAGCAGCCCGTCTTGACTGCCGGCTTTATCAGCAGCAAATGCAATAAATGAAAAAGAACCATCTTTGGCGTTAGCTTTGCCATGTGTGGCCAGATGAAGCATTTTAAAGTCGGGGGCCAAACTTTCAAACACCGCTTTATCGGCTTCTGCACCGAGTTTTATCACGGATTGGACGCCAATTTGTTTTTGAGCGCGTATGACTTCTTCTCCGGAATACGGAAGCTCACCGAGCCCAAATCTTCTTGTGGCTTCATTATTCAATAGTTGCTGACTTTGTTCGGGCGATCGAAAAAAATAAGGCGCCATGGCCAGTAAATTGCCTTCCGGTTTTTTTCGGTGTTGTTTATCCATCAATTGTACCATGAAGGTGGCTGAATACGCATAGTGGATGGCTTTTTGTCGAACCAGGAAGGGATATCCGGCAAAACTGCTTAAATCTTTCGGATTGGCGACCAACAAAGCCTCGAAAGGCAAGTTTGCCAATTCTTCACTGGGTACAATGATCAGTTCGGATTTGAGTTCTTTTTCGAAAGGTTTTATCAATTTTTCATACAAATGGAGCGCACTTTCAGCGTATTGCCGGGTGCTTTGTTCGTACAGTTGTGGTGTTGGTTTAGGCGTCGTATGATAACCGTAAACCCCGGATCGGAAATCGGCAACCCATTGCTTCAACGGAAAATCGCGCGGTAAGCGCCTTATGGAGGCCGAGTTTTGTTGTACGATGAAAACGAAAATGGAGGAATCGCCTGTGAAGTATTCCAGCAGGGTTTGGTTGGAAGTCAACCTGGATTGCAGGGCTTTCAGGCCGATTGATTGCTGGTCGTATTTAAGCCGGTAGTATTCCGGGTGTTCTTTTTCAAAGCGTGAAATCAGGGTGAGCAACGTTTTTCTTTGATTAAATATCTGACTGTTCAATTGAAGGATGGCGGAGTCGCTCAAATTTTTTCCTTCATATTCCAACATTTCATAGCGTGTTTTTTCTAACCTGGCTATGGTGGCCCTGGCTAACGAATCTTGCTGGAGCAGGCTCTCCGGAATGCCTGCAAACCGTTTAGCGTTGGCTTCCTGAGCCGACGTACGAAGCAGGTATCCGTGCATGGATTCGCTGAGCCGCCAGGCGTTTTCCAGCATAGAGTCGTCGTGTTGGATTTGAAAGGCCAGGTATGCTGCATGGATCGCATTTTCAAAGGATGGGACTGCGTCGGAAAGCAACCTGCGCCTGAAGCTCGACGACGTTTCGCGCTGCATTTGGCGTATAAATCCGTTTTCTGACCTTCCAAAATACTGAAGGCTGCTATCGAGCAGGTTTGCCTGTCCGGTTTTCAGGTGCCATTTGAGGAATGTTTGCGCAGCAACGGATTCTTCCCGGTGGAGGTCGACGAAATCGGAGCCGACGATGCGGTTCATGATCCGGCGGTCTTCGGTTAGTGCATTTAAGGCGCCATCAAAATCGCCGGCGCCCGATTTAGCCCTGGCTAACCAGAGATACAAACTGGCAAGGTCGCCGTTTTCACCATCGGGCAATTGTTTTTTAAGGTTATCAATGGCTTTTTGCTGCCAAATCGCCGATTCGGGATATCGTTTGAGGTTGAAATAGGTTTTACCCAGATCGTGGTAGGTGTAACATAAATTTGGGTCGTCTGTACCATTTTGGTATTCCAGAATAGATATGCCAGTCAGAGCGCATTGCAGTGCTTTATCAGGTTGTTGAAGGGCTAAATAAACATGTGTCAACTCGGAATAGGTATATGCCTGATCTTTATAAAATTGAACTGGTTTTTTTGAAAAGATGTGCAAAGCTTTGTTTAAATATTCCAAGGCTTCCTCCAGTCGATTCAGTCGACGGGAAGCGACACCCAGCTTGATGTAGTTGGTTCCGATTTCACTGTGGTTTGCCGGGAAAAGTTGTTGGGCCAGTGAAAGCGCCGATTCCAGCAAATGAACGCCTTCTTCGTACTTGTTCAGATAACAAAGCGATTCTCCTTTAGCCCGAAGTGTTCTGGTATATCCTTTGGATTTGTTAGTGCCGGAGTTTTCAAATTGGAGTATCGCCTGGTCGTAGTAGGTCAATGCAGTTTTGTAGTCGCTTTGCTCTTTATAAATATGCCCGATCAACATGGTCGTTGAACCCTGTCTGGGATCGTTTTCTTCCAATGATTGTCGCGATTGGAGGGCGGCACGCATGGCCTCTTTGAATTTTCCAGCTTGTAAATGATTGATCGCAATGAAGCGCCAGGCGTCGGCAGTTGTATTTGCCTGGTGGGTCGATGTTTCCTTATCCAGGTTGGTAAGCGCCAGTGTAAAAAGGGAGTCGGCTAAATTGAATTGGCCCAATTCGGAATAGGCGATGCCTGCTTGTAAATAGGTTGTTGCACGAAGTTGTGCAAAGCGGCTTTCATCATATACTTCCAAGGCTTTCAATGCTTGAGAAGTCGCCATCAAGGCCATATCCGGATTGTCGTTTTCGTTGAGGGAGTCGGCAAAATGAATTAATTGGTTGACCGACGAAAGCAGTGCATCCGGTTGTTGTGCGGCGGCCGCCAAACCAGAAAAAGTTAAGATGATTGCAATGAATAAGCGCCTGAACAATATCATATTTTCGGGTTGATGCTGTAAAAATAGATAAAACGCAATCAATACCATAAGTGATCGGAAATTGTTGAAAATCTTACCCGGAAAAAAATATTCAAATTCGGTTACAAAATTTTATTGCCGGAAATAGATGGGAAAAATTCACTCAAACCAAACCATTGGCTTATGAGCAATTCAACCTTTCTTTTCCGTTTTACGGCTGGGTTTTCGCCCGGTTATTTTATTCGGATGTTGTTTTTGACCATTTTACTGGCAACAACCTCCACGGGAGTGCAGGCGCAAGGCTGCAACACACTAACCCCTTCCTTTCTTGAATTTGAACCTTGTAAATATCGGCTCCAAATTATCAACGCTTCTGAGTGTGTGCCGCCACTGATGACCTTGGTGGTCGACCAGGGTACGATTCTCAGTTGGAGTGCGAATTCAGGCGCTGGGTATACTGTTCAACCCCAAGGCTCCGGGGTATACCAGATAACCTACAATGGCCCCTTCATTCCCTTGGGTACCAGTTTTCCAATGATTTTTACCGTACCGCCCGGCAGTCCGTTTTCTGTAGGGCTCACCTGGGAGTTTACTTGTGGCCTTGGCGAAGGATGCGCATTTGGCCCGATCAGCCTGGAAGTGTGCCCCGATCCGATGGATGCCTCGGTAATTGGCACGAAATACCGCGAATGCAATGGCACTCCGTATTCCAGCCAGCCTGCGTTGCAGGGTTGGACGATTCAGTTGTTCAATGATGCAGGCGAACTGTTTCGCGAAGATGTGACGGACAATACAGGTGAATATCGTATGTTCGATTTGCCCAAAGGACAATATATAGTGAAAGAAATAGCGGCTCCGGGATGGACGCCAAACGTGCCTGCCAGCGGAGAGTATCTGATTGATTTGGCTGCTTCACAACAGGTTGTACGGAATTTTGGGAATTGCCCGAGTTGTTCGTGCGACTCGATCAGTATACTCGTCAACCAGGCTTCCGGCACGGCAAGTTCAGGTACCTATTGCATCAGTTTATTGAATAGTGATGCTTATTGTTTTCCTGCGGTTAACCTCAATGTAGGTACAGGGCAATTGAACGGCTGGAACCTCTCTACAGGTTGGACGGCACAACCCGTGAACAGTCAGGAGGTAAATTTCATACCACCCGGAGGGTTTGTGCCATTGGGCGCTTCCAGCCCCGGATGTTTTAATATTTCAGGCGCCGGCGCTCAGTCGTTCAATGTGAATACGACGTACGGAACAGCCCCCAATCAGGTGGTTTGTGGAAAGTCTTTCAATTTTATGGTGCCTCCGCCCCCGCCAATTGACACGGACTGTTGTCCGACGGGTTCCATTCCAGGGCCTGAACTTGTGGTGAATGGCGATTTCAATGTTACCAACCCGGCCAACATTGGCTTTGGGTTCATCACCGATTATGCCTATGTATTTCCTCCCGGCAACCCCATGTCGAATGGGAACAATGCGATTTTAGATCAAAACCAGGCGTATGCAGTCAATAACCAATGGATTTGTCCGGGAATTACAGGGCCTGCCGATACCTATCTGGCAGTGGATGGTCATACGATGGCAGGAAAAGCAGCATGGAAGGCTCAGGTAAATGTAACCCCTGGAACGCAATATGATTTTTGTGCATTTGCAAGAAACCTGGTACGTAATGATCGCAACTACGACGATCCGGTTGTTCAGCTTTGGGTAAAAGATGGAACCAACCCCGCCGTTATGGTCGATCAGATGGCGTTGCCGGAAAACCTGAATTCCTGGCAAAAACTCAATGCAACCGTAACGCCAACCTCCGGTACGATGATATTGGAAATTCGATCCGGTATTACCTCAGGCTTGGGAAATGATTTTGCAGTGGATAAGGTGAGTTTTTTGAATTGCGCACCGGCAAATGTTTGCACCTGCGATTCTATTCAACTCTCCCTTCAACAAATTGGGAATTTCATCGATGTGTGTTGTTACCGGGTGGATGTAAATAATTCATCCTCCAATTGTTTTCCTGAAATTAATGTACAGGTTGACGCCGGTTTGTTCATCACAACGACCACCCCCTTGTCCCCCTGGAACGTAACGCCACAGGGCCAGCAAGGGTTACTTTTGACCCACCCCTCCGGGTCTATTCCTGCGGGCGTGTATGCTCCGCTTGAGTTCTGCGTAGCAGGCGGCTCGGTGCACAACCTGTTCGTTGGTACACATTATACAGACCCGGCAGGCAACAGAGTTGATTGCGATCGGTTTGAAACTTTTTATTGCCTCGCATCGGATACCTGCGCCTGCCCGCCCAATGCGTTTAACGACATGAGTTATAAACCGAACAGCGGACCGAATGTGCCGATTTCCTGTGGACAGGTGGCGATCTGGCAATGTCAATATCCTACCTTTAATTTGGGCGGTAATTTCATGTGCCAGGGCACCAATTGTCCTTCCATGCCGCCTATTAGCTGGACGCTGACGCATCCGAATCTGGGACAGGTAGACCAAGGGCCTGCCAGCGGCACCGGTTTTTTGATTTCTATCCCAAACAGTTCCTTCCCGGCTCCCGGACTGTACACACTGTTGATGAAAGGTATTTGCGGCGATGACACTTGTTATTGTGAAATATTAATTGAAACACCCGGCTGTGGCAATAGTTGTACAGCCGATTTCAGCGGCAGCATTGACCCCTGCGGCAAGGGCACCTTCCAGGGCTTTGCCAACGGCGTAGCGCCCTTCACCTACTGTTGGGATTTTGATGGCAATCTGGCAACCTGCGAGTCGACCTTGCCAAATCCAATGTACCAATTCCCGGCGGGTGTGCATACGGTGACCCTGAAAATTACCGATGCGGTCGGGTGTATGGCCACCTACTCGGCTACTTTTACCGTGCCTCCCTATCCAACCAGCGTGACTATTACCGGTAATGCAAACATCTGTCAGGGACAAAGCACAGTGCTCACTGCCGGCGGTTGGAACTGGACCTCCTGCCAGTGGAGCAACTCCGCTTCAGGCGCCGCAATTACGGTGAATGCGCCGGGTACTTATTGTGTTACTTGTGTAGATGCCAACGGTTGCACTGCTTCTGCTTGCTACACCGTGTCGCAGTTGCCGCCACCGCAGGTCAATATCAGCGGCAACCTGAATATTTGTTTGGGTCAAAACACCACCTTGACAGCCACCGGCGGCGGCAGTTATAGCTGGGCGCCTGGCGGACAGACTACGGCTGCAATTACGGTTTCACCCAACAGTACAACTACTTACACCGTCACAGTGACGGGTACCAACGGTTGCACAGCTACCCAAACAGTGACCGTCAACGTGAATGCCTTGCCTGCGGCCGATGCAGGACCTGGTCAAACCATTTGTCAGTGGCAACAAGCCACCCTGACGGCATCCGGCGGGGTTTCATACCAGTGGTCGCCCAACGGATCGACGGCAAACCCGTATATCACGCCGCCTGTCCAGGGCCACACCACCTACACAGTAACCGTTACCGGCGCCAATGGTTGTACGGCCACGGATGTCGTAAAAGTGATCACCATCGTGTGCGACTGTGATGTGAACCCATTCGTTCAGAATGGCGAATTTACGAACGGCAACCCGTGTTTAGCTGGAGATGAAGACATCCAGAATGCAACCAATTGGAACGGTATCTGGACTACGGTGGGCTATAGTACCGGCGATTTTTTTAATGCGACCACTTGTTCGCCATCGACGGTTTCGACCTCTTTGGCCAATCCGGCACCCCAATCTGTGGGTAATTTCGCCGGCTTTTGGTGCTTCCCGCATTCCACCAATGTCGTATGGCGGGAAGGTATCCTGAACAACTTGAGCACTGCCAATCCGATTACACCCAACAGCGGCACGTACATGGTCAGCATGAAAATGGCTTGTTTGACCAACGTCAACGGTGCGCCGCGGATGAGTGTGTACGGCGTGCTTTCGGGGGCAACATCCACCATCACAGGTACTAATCCGCTGACGCCTTTTACGCCTGCGAATACCGACCTGTTCCAGCTTGGCGCAAATCCGTCAGCAGCTGTGTTGTTGGGAACCGTATTAGTGCCTAGCAACTGCAACAATAACTTCACCGATGTTGGATTTTCCTTTAACTCCAGCATCCTGACTGGTCCGATCGACCGGATTTTCCTGACGCGCGACGATCCTACCGGGTCAAATAACTCCAACCCGGGCGGCAGTGTATACCTCGCGGTGGATAGCATTTGTTTAAAGCCTGTGTTGGATACGACCGCCTGCGATTGCGGCCCACTGGATTTTGCTTTTGTTTGGCAGCAATCTACGAACTGGTACCATTCGATCGGCGCGGCGCAAGCGGCTTTAACCATCCCTTGCCCTAAACAGAATGCCACTTACTCTTTCTTCGGCGCCTACTACTGTGCGCCCGATCAATGTGGTAATAATCAAATCAGTTGGAAACTGGACCGTCCGGGCGTATTGTCTGATCTGACCGGCCAGAACTCCTACGTGGCCTATCCATTCTTCCACGTGCCTTTGAACCCGGCGGATTTTTCACAGGCTGGAAACTACCAATTAACGGTTACCAGAATGTGCGGTACCAAGGAGTGTAGCAAAGTGTTCAACGTGAAAATCGACAATTGCCCCTGCGTTTGTGATTCGTTAAGGCATGATATCGGCTATGGATTCTCCATGTCGAACGTGCTGTTTCCCCTGAATAATTGTAAAAAACGATTCAGACCGCTGGCCCTGTGTCAGAACGATCAGGTGAGCTGGTCCGTTTCCGAAGTTAATGGTCCATTTACCTCCAGCGGCACCTCGGTCGGGAATGCCTCGTTCCAGTTCCCGCTTTCATTCCCGCATTCAGGTTACTACACGGTTTGTATGACGGTGGTTCGGACGGTAAACGGGCAGGTTTGTAATACCATGCAATACTGCCGCACTGTTTATGTTCATTGTGGCATCGATCCGATCACCGAAGTCACCCGATTCTGCGAAGAAAACCTGATTAAAAACAGCGGGTTTAGGTTGGGCGGTTCTTTTGGCTTCTTGAATGAAGGAAGTTATCTCGAAAACTGGGATGCAGCGCCCAATCCGGGCGATGGGCAAGTAGCGGTAGATACTTCCGACGGCGGCTCCCTGGATGAAGGTTATGTGGTATTGCGCGGGCGTTCGGGGAATTTTGCCGGCATCATGCAGGAGATTCACCTGACGAAAGACAATTACATCATCCTGCACATGGACGCCATCAACTACCTGGGCGAAGAGGCGCCAGCGGGCACCAGAATTGAGGTGCGGCTGCAAAAAGAGCCTTTGATCTATCCGGGACAGGAAAGTCAGATATTGTACACCGAAATGTTGGCGGATAGCAATGGCTGGCGTCAAATCGGCCGTGCGATTGCGTTGCCCGATCTCGATACATCGCTGCACTACCTAGTCATTTGTTTGCAAAACGACGACGAGTTACGCAACTCCATTGTGGGGCTTGACAATATCGAATTATGCGCCTCGGCAACCAGTCCGGCTCCAGAAACACCAGAAGCCATAATGCAAATGCGCATTTACCCCAATCCCAACGCCGGCACATTCACCGTCGATTTGCCTCAGCCCGCGCGCGCAGACATGCGCATGAGGGTGGTGGATATCATGGGGCGGATCGTCATGGAGCAACAAGCTATACCTGGGTCGGTCCGGCAAGTGATCATATCGCCCAATCTGCCTTCCGGTTTGTACTTCCTTCAGCTTACAGAACAAGGCAACGTACTCGGCACTAGTAAGTTCGTGAAAAATTAAACTGCCGATTGAAAACAATCTGAACCTGAAAACCTGGCGCCAAATTTCTGCCCTCCTCCGTTGACGGGGAGGGCTTTTTAATTTTCGATATCCGATTTGTTCGATTTCCGATTTCCGATTGGATTTTGAGTCAGTTACCAAAATATTTATTTTTTCGGTGACAAAATTCGAAATGAAGACATTAAATTGAATTGTAAATAAATCTCACCTTAGCAATGAAAACTCAAATTTCGATTTTGCTCATTATCCTTTTCTTTTCCTCGTGTAAAAACGCCGGCAACCTGATCATTTCACCTACCCAAAAAAACGGCGTTTTAGCGGTTTCCGAGTTTTTCGGATCAACCGTCACCTATAGATGGAATTTTTCAACCTCCAGCGGGGAAGGTGAGTCAACTACTTTCAAGTTGACTATTGATACCCTCAATGGGTTTATTTCAAAATTTCAACAGCGCCCGCTCATGCTGGCATCCAACGCAGCCGTGTTGTTTTACAAAAACCTATCTGGGGAGGAAAAATCAAATTTGACCGATGTAGAAGTGGTGTTGCCATTTAAAACCAATGGCTACGATATGTACACCTTCCGCTTGGGGCTGATCGATACGATGGCATCCAAAGTGCCACTACTCGATTCCTTGACCAACTGCCTGATGAGACAGGATTGGGCATCTGTTCAATCGCTTTGCCCCTGGCTAGAAAAGGCGGGTTATGAAATGATGGACACCGAAATTAAAGATTTTAAGTCCAAATTAGGTGCCTTTATCCGGCCTATACCAATGGGTTTTGATTTTTTTGTGAAAAATGACGGGAGTGAATACTGCCGGTATTATGCCTTTATCGAAGCGGAAAAAAACCTGATTCAGTTGTCCATCGATTTTGAATCGGATTTGGCTTCGCAAAACATTATCGGCTTCCGTTTCAGTCACAAGTTTTAAAGCAGGTTAATTTACGATATTTGCCTCAAAATGGCTTAGTCGTGGATAAATCCCTGCTTTGGGAAGCATTTTCAAGTTTGTCGCCGGTGGAGGTGCGCGAATTTCATAAATTCGTGCGCTCCCCATTTTTTAATACGCGGCCTCCATTGGTGGAGTTAACCGAGCTTCTTATGGCATGCAGGGAAAGCGGCAAAAGCCCTGATTTAAAAGGAGCTGCAGTTGAGCAAAGGCTTGCCCACTCAGGCTTGCTGGCCTTGCTCGATAAATACTTGATTTACAAGGAGAAAACAACTGATGTAGAACGTGGGAAAATCCGGCTGGCGGCGGCCTATCGAAAACGAAAGCTGGCCAAACATTTTCAAATCAGCCTGCGCGAAGCGAAACAAAGCAGGGATGCACAACCCTGGCGTCATGCAGATTATTTCCACGACCTCAACCTGATCGAGTGGGAGCAATACCAGTTTGATACTTCTGAACGGCGTACGGAATCGTTGAATATTCAGTCGACTTCCGATATGATGGATATGGCGTTCCTGTCGCGTAAACTTCGGTTGGCATGCCTTGCGGTTTCGCACCAGGCGGTGTATAAAACAGAATACGAGTTGGGGTTGTTATCGGAGCTGCTTACGCATGTGGAAGCGAAAGGTTTAGCAACAACCCCGGCAATTGGTTTGTATTTTCATTGTTACAAGTTTTTGACCGAACCACAGGATTCAGGGAACACGGGGGAAAAAGGGGAAATCCATTTTAACCTTTTTCAACAAATGTTGTTGGAAAATTCGCACAGTTTTCCGGCCGATGAATTGCGCGCTTTATACTTGTTGGCCATTAATTTTGGAATTAAAAAGCTGAATGAAGCGCGTGAGGGTTGGTTGCGCATTACCTTCGATTTGTACAAAAGTGCCCTGGAACTGAATTTGCTATTGGAAAATAACCAGATTTCCAGGTTTGCTTTCAACAACATCGTAGCTATTGCCTTGCGCGCTGAAGAACTGGATTGGGCTGAAAAATTTATTCTGGAACATCGCCCCAAATTGGAACGCCAATGGCGCGATGCAACCGCCAGCCTGAACATGGCAAGGGTTGCCTATGCACGCAAGGACTACAAAACAGCGCTGCTGAATCTGCAAAGATCAGATTACAAAGACTTGATTAACAATCTGATAGCGAAAACCTTGCAGTTAAAAATTTACTATGAAACCGATGAGCTGGATTTATTGGCGAGTCACCTTGCGGGTATGAAAAATTTTATCCGCCGGCACACCGCCATTGGTTATCACAGGGCAAATTATACCCATTTGGTTGAGTATACCCAAAAAATAATGAACCTGAATTTCAATAATTCCAAAGAGGTAGAGGCGCTGCGCCAAAGGATTCTTGACGAAAAAATACTCACAGAAAAAGAATGGTTTTTAGAAATGCTTAAAACCTGAGCATTACTTTTCATGCTCCATTTATTTTAACCAACAGCACATGATTAAAAAGCTCTTCTTATTGATTTGCCTGTCACCTGCCTTGCAGACGGCAGCCCAAAACCATTTGATATTAAACGCCGACCAGGGTAGAGATACGATCAACCCGCGGATTTACGGTCATTTTGCGGAACACCTGGGGAGATGTGTGTATGGAGGTTTTTATGTAGGAGAAAACGCTGCGATTCCCAATCGGGCAGGCATCCGGGAAGATGTGATCCAGGCATTAAAAAAACTTAAAGTATCGAACCTGCGCTGGCCGGGCGGATGTTTTGCCGATACTTACCATTGGAAAGACGGCATCGGCCCCAAAGACAAACGCCCAACCATGAAAAACGTGTGGTGGGGAGGAACAACCGAAGACAACAGTTTTGGAACCCATGATTTCCTAAACCTTTGTGAGGCCATCGGAGCTGAACCTTATTTGGCAGGGAATGTGGGGAGCGGCACCGTGCAGGAGCTTTCAGATTGGGTAAAATACACCAACCATGAATCCGGCAGCCCCATGACTGATTTGCGCAAAGCCAATGGCCGGGTAAAACCTTGGAAAGCTAAAATTTGGGGTGTTGGGAATGAAGTATGGGGCTGTGGAGGCAACATGAGGCCGGAATATTATGCCAATATCTACCGTCAGTATGCCACTTTTATGAGCGACGGCGTCAACAGCGAACAACTATTCAGGGTAGCTTCAGGGGCAAATTCATCGGATTATAACTGGACGGAAGTACTCATGCGCGATATTCCCCACAACATGCTGGAAGGTGTGGCATTGCACCATTATTCCGTAATTGATTGGAACAACAAAGGCTCTGCCACCGCCTTTACAGAAGCGCAGTATTTCAAAACAATGAAGGAAGCTTTGCGCATGGAAGAATTGGTAACCCGCCACGTCACTATCATGGACAAATACGACCCAGGAAAAAAAATAGCGCTGGTGGTGGATGAATGGGGTGGGTGGTACGATGTGGAGCCGGGCACTAACCCCGCGTTCCTTTACCAGCAAAATACCATGCGAGATGCCATGATCGCTGGCGTTACCCTCAATACTTTTCACCGCCATTGCGATCGCGTTCGGGTAGCCAACCTGGCTCAAACGATCAACGTACTTCAGGCGGTCATCCTGACGGAAGGCGAAAAAATGGTGCTGACGCCCACTTACCATGTGATGGAAATGTACAATGTCCATCAGGGCGCTTTAATGTTGCCCGTAGATGTTCGAACCGATAATTACCGATTCGATAACCAGCAACTTCCCGCTGTATCGGCCTCCGCCAGCCGCGATAAAAACGGTAAAATTCATATTTCACTGGTAAATATCGACCCGAATAAACCCCAGGAAATCAGAATTACCATCCATGGCGCACAGGCGAAGGAGGTGAGTGGACGGATACTGGAATCGACCAAATTGCAGGATTTTAATACGTTCGAGCAGCCCGAAAAAATCAAACCAAAATCATTTAGCAACTTCAACGTACAGCAAAATGAATTGAAAGTCATCCTGCCTGCTCATTCAGTTGTAGTGTTGGAATTTTAATTTACGATGATCGACTTACCATATGAATACTATTCGAAATGTCATTGAAACCCTGGAGGCAGTTGCGCCCCTTCATTTGCAGGAGTCGTACGACAATGCCGGCCTTATCGTTGGTGATCCTGAAATAGAAGTGAGCGGCGTGCTTTTTTGTTTGGATTCTACGGAATCCATTGTAGATGAGGCGGTTGCACTGGGTTGCAACCTGGTGGTGGCGCATCATCCAATCGTATTCCGGGGGTTGAAACGATTGAACGGAGCGAATTATGTGGAACGCACCGTGATTAAAGCGATCCGCTCAAATGTGGCTTTGTATGCCATGCATACCAACCTGGACAATGTGCATCAACATGGAGTGAATTCTAAAATAGCCGAAAAAATAGGCTTGCTGGATACCCGCATTTTAGCTCCCAAGCCGGGTTTTGAGCAAATCGGGGCCGGCCTGATCGGTCGTTTGTCGGAGCCCATGGACGAAATGGCTTTTTTGCATTTGGTTAAGTCGGTGATGCATGCCTCCTGTGTCAGGCATACAGCCCTTCGCGGCCGGCCAATCCAAAAGGTTGCTATTTGCGGCGGATCCGGCAGTTTTTTATTGTCGGATGCCATGCGCGCCGGTGCGGATGCTTTTGTAACAGCCGATTTTAAATACCATGAGTTTTTTGACGCCGATGGCCGACTTGTGATAGCAGACATCGGACATTTTGAAAGCGAACAATACACAATTGAACTTTTATTCAGTATAATTCGCGAAAAATTTCCTACCTTTGCGCTCCATTTGACGGAGGTAAATACCAATCCAATTCTTTACCTTTGATAATCAGGCACTTATAAAAACAAATTCCTGTGAAACCAGGTTTTTAAATCTTATTTCCAGGTAACAGATAGCCCATAACCCAATTCTTTTTCACTCACTCATTCATTTATCAGAATGTCAGTAGAAGCATCCATTGCCGACAAACTAAAAAAACTGTGGAGTTTGCAGTTGATCGACTCACAGATTGACGAGCTTCAAATCCTGAAAGGCGAACTTCCAATGGAGGTGGCCGACCTGGAAGATGAGGTGGCTGGTCTTGATACGCGTATTAAAAAATTGAAGGCCGCTTACAAGGAAAGCGAGTTGGACATTGCCAAGATGCAAACATCTGCGAAAGAGGCCGATGCAAATATCAAAAAGTACCAAAAGCAGCTGGAAGAAGTAAAGAACAACCGTGAATACGAGGCTTTGCAAAAAGAAATTGAGCTTGCGAAATTGGATATTCAATTGTCCGAAAAGCGTGTTCGTGAAGCCAAAGCTGGTTTGGAAGGTAAAAAAGAAACCATGACCATCGCTGAAGCCAAGTTTGAGGCCAAACAAAAAGAATTGGAGGCTAAGAAAGTGGAACTTCAGAGCATTATTGAAAAGACGGAAGCTGAAGAATCCAAATTGCGCACCCAAAGTGAAAAGGCGCGTCAAGGTATTGAAGATCGTTTGCTGAATGCCTACGACAAAACCCGCCGCACATACCGCAACGGAGTTGCTGTAGCTACCGTAGGGCGTAACTCTTGTGGGGGATGCTTCAACCGTGTACCACCTCAGATCAAATTGGAGATCGGATTGCACAAACGTGTAATCGCCTGCGAACATTGCGGTCGTATTTTGGTCGACCACACCATCACCAGCCCCGACGGTGTTCCGGTAGAAGCATAAATCGATTCACATTAATAGTAATTTTATACTAATTCCCTTTGGAGAATAGCCTCCAAAGGGAATTTTTGTTTGGCTAAGTGACTTCTGGTATTTTTTTCGTCGGAAAAAGTGTTAAAAATCTTGATCATCCTACATTTCTTCGTTCCTTGCATTGTTTTTTTTAATATCCTTTGCTTATGAAGCCTCTTTTACTCCGACGGTTTCTCCTTGTATACGCTCTTACGGTTTTTTTCGGCGCAATCGGGTTCCAATCCACCGCGCAGAATTATTCCCTGTATGACAACATTGAACAACTTCAGGCCCGCATCAAACAGGCTGGCAACTCCACCATTGTAATCAATTTTTGGGCTACATGGTGCAAACCTTGCGTTGAAGAACTTCCTTGTTTTGAAGAGTTTAGGGAGAAATATGCTCATCAGGACATCCAAGTGCTGCTTGTCAGCCTTGATTTCAGAAGTCAATTAGAAAAAAAGTTTATTCCCTTCCTGAATAACCAACGCCTTCGTTCAGAAGTAGTGTTATTGGCCGATCAGGATGTGAACACCTGGATTCCCAAAATTTATGAAGATTGGGATGGTGCCATACCGGCAACATTGGTGTTGAAAGGTGATAAACGCAAATTTTCGCTGGGCAAATTTGACTCACTCGAAGACCTGCACGATTTTGTACAGCCCTTTTTACCTATTGCACCGGATTTTATGAAACCGGTATCTTGCGGCGGAAAATGATTTGTGGCACGCTTTTTTCAATGGATGAGATAACCGGGTTTACAATTGGTAAATGAAAAGCATTAAGCTTGTTATTTATTAATCCAGAATCCGGGAAACACGCGATTGTCCCACCAACGATTACATTTTAATATTTTTTTAGTCATGAAAAGGACCGTTTTACCCTCCTCGATCCTCCTTGTCATCACAGCCTTGCTGCTTGTCAGCGCCTCACCGTCTCCCGCCCCTGCAGGCTATATTGTTGGAGACATTGCAGAAGACTTCTCGCTTAAAAACATCGACGGGAATCATGTTTCTCTGGCGGATTACAAGGATGCCAAAGGTTTTTTGGTGGTTTTCACCTGCAACCATTGCCCTTACGCTCAACTTTACGAACAACGGATTATTGATTTGCATCGCAAGTATGCACCGATGGGTATTCCAGTGGTGGCGATCAACCCGAATAGCCCGTTGATCGTGCCCGACGACAGTTATGAAGAAATGCAAAAGCGGGCTAAGTTAAAAAAATACCCTTTTGCCTACCTGTTCGACGAAGAACAAAAAGTATTTCCAAAATACGGCGCCTCCCGCACGCCGCATGTTTATCTGCTCGATGCCCGCAGAGCCGTTCAATACATCGGCGCCATCGACGACAATCCGGAAACGCCGGCAGCGGCCAAAAACCGCTGGGTAGAAGCTGCTGTTGAAGCGCTTTTACGCGGAGAAAAGCCGGCCGTTGATTTCACACGTGCCGTGGGCTGTACAGTGAAGAAAAAACCACAGTGATTTCTGATTGAATCGATTGCTCCGATTGGGTCGAATGATTCGATTGTTGGCGTTGATTCCAACATTTTGCTTTTGGTATGCGCGGACAGGGGGGGGGCGGGAGGAT